>CAZMDE010000012.1:17063-19747 GCA_964564355.1 uncultured Bacteroidales bacterium
TGGGTTGACCAGCAAAAAGTAGTAAGGGATACAATCAGAGAAATTGGCTACACAAAAGCAGAATATATGTTTGAATGTGAGTCTTGCGGGATAATTTCCACTATTCATGGTCAGTCTCAGGATATCAACCAGGGTGTAGAACGGAAAAAGCTTGAAGAGCAGGGAGCCGGTGACCAGGGAATGATGTTCGGATATGCCAACAGGGATATGGGAAATTATATGCCTATGTCAATAGAGCTTGCACACGTCTTATTACAGGAACTCGCTGCAATACGTAAGCATACAAAAAATATGCCTTATCTCCGTCCGGATTCAAAATCCCAGGTTACAATTGAATATGAAGATAATGGCACACCAATAAGAATTGACACTATCCTGATATCAACACAACATGATGATTTATATCCGCCAAAAGACAATTCCCCTAAAGCAAAAGCTGAAGCTGAAAAAGCGATGCAGGATAAAATTAGGGAAGACATTAAAAAATACCTGATACCAAGAGTTTTAAAGGTTCACACACTTCCAAACAAAGTCAAGACACTGTTAAAGGATGGAAAGTATAAAATATTAGTTAACCCAACAGGCAGGTTTGTAATTGGCGGACCTCACGGAGATACAGGATTAACAGGAAGGAAGATAATTGTTGACACTTATGGAGGTAAAGGAGCACATGGTGGCGGTGCATTTTCAGGAAAAGATGCATCTAAAGTGGACCGTTCTGCAGCTTACGCAATGAGGCATCTGGCTAAGAACCTTGTAGCAGCGGGTGTAGCAGACGAAGCTTTATTGCAGGTTGCTTACGCTATCGGAGTTGCTGAGCCAGTCGGTTTATTCGTAAACACATATGGAACAGCAAAAGTTAAAAATGCAAAAGGCAAAATTCTTACAGATGGAGAAATTGCAAAAAAATTAGATAAGATATACGACTTAAGACCTTATGCAATTATTAAAAATCTCGGCTTGAAGAATCCTATATTTAAAGAAACTGCCAGCTATGGACACTTTGGCAGAACACCGGAAATCAAAGAAGTTGAAGTCTATAACGAAAAGGGGAAATTTAATGACCATAAGGGTATTAGAATTGTAAAAGAAAACGGTGTAACAAAATGTTTTAAAAAAGTTGAGTTCTTTACCTGGGAAAAACTGGATTATGTTGACAAGATAAAGAAGGAATTCGGGATAAAATAGTTCATTAGTTTATTGGTTTATAAGTTCGTTTTAGAAGCTCCTTTTTGACTCATGATTAATTTTGAGTGAATACTTATTTCAGAAAAAGACAGCTTTTAAAAACCAAACTATGACAAAATGGCAGGGACTTAAGGTAGACAAAATTTCTATAACACCGTAGCAACACCGAGACAAATTCGTGACGACTCCAAAAGACGAGCGTAACACTGACAAAATGGCAGAGACCGGGTAGAGTTCATTGCAGAATTACCAAACTTGTAACATCAGTCCATCAATTTGCTTAAAATGATTATCTTTACTAATAAGAGGAATTTTATACTGAATAGATAGAGCAGCTATCCATATATCATTTTCGGGTATAGGTTTTCCTTTAAGCTTAATTTGATACTTAATTTCTCCATATATTTTAGAAGTATTTACATCACATGATAAAATTTCAATATTAGAACATAATTCCCGAATTTTCAGAATATTTGTTTTTTTATGTTTTGAATTATAAGCTCCATAAAAAAGCTCCCCTATGACTATTGCCGGAATATATATATATTTTGTCCGTTCAATATTTTTAATAATAATCGAATCATTTGCAAACAATCCGATAATAATATTTGTATCTAAAATAAATTTACCACTCATTTTTATCAATTGTTTCACAATCTTCATTAATAGCTTCCTGCATTAACCTTAAATCTTCTTTGCTGATACTACCGGCAAGATTAAGAATGTTGAATTCAGACTTTGCCTTTTTGCTTATCAGGGAATCAACAAATCCAAGTAATTTTAATTGCTGTTCCTTATTAAGAACATTAATTGTTTTTAATATTTCTTTTCTAATTTCAATTGTTGTCATATTAAGAATAAGTTATTAGTAAGCATAATGGTTATTTTATACTAAAAACGAGATAAATTTGTACATTTTGTTTAACTAAATTATTACGCCCTTACAGGGTTAAATTTTATTTATAATTATCATACACTGTGCGTTGCCCTGCGCTGATATATTATGCCCTTTATTCGCATATTATATGTTTTAAAAGTGCTCATGAATCGCTACGCTTATTTCAGGGTAAATGATATATTAAATTTAATAAATTATTACATTCAGGGTATAATAAAAATTTTGTTTACAAAGATAATAAAAAATTTATCTCAATACTTATTTTCTAAGAAAAAGTCAGGTTTCAGATTGTTAAATATATTAGACCTCGCAGGGTTTGAAAACCTGCGAGGTCTGGGAGAAACGGGGTTGGGGGTATTTCTCTTAACACCATTCTGAAGAATGGTGCTATTCCCATTTGTTGAGATTAGCACCACAATTTATTGTGGTGAATTCAGCACCACACCACCACCCAGATCCGCACTAAAGAGGCTGTGTAGAAATGCATTAAAGTGCAAAAAATTGATGAGGTTGAATTATTTGCCACCATTCTGAAGAATGGTAAGGGGTAAGTAAGTCTATTAAATATAAAAGGGGCAAATGCCCCTTTTATATTATT
>CAZMDE010000013.1:0-19665 GCA_964564355.1 uncultured Bacteroidales bacterium
TAATTTTACTTATTTAGCTTTACAAACAGGTATGTATTCTGTAATGCTTTCTTTAAATGATTGTTCAAAATTATCAGGTTCTATAGGAGTAACAGTAAATAACCCACCAGTAGCTGTTATAAATCCTTCAGGAACTGTTAATTCACCTAATCCTGTTGTATTATCATCTTTTTATACAAATCCTAGCTATACATATCAATGGAATAAAGATGGATTCTTATTCGCAGGACCAGCTCCTGGACTTAACCAAATTACAGTTGATGCTACAGGGAATTATGTTCTAATTATTACAAGCAACGGATGTTCTTCAGGGTTCTCTAATTTTGTTCAGGTTAATATTAATCCAGTTGTACCTGATGCAATTATTTATGCTGACCATCCCGGACCTGCACCTACTAACTTAACAGCTACAGGTGGTATTGAAGGCTCTACTTATCAGTGGTATAAAAATGGAGTACCTATTGATGGTGCAACAAATTCAACTTATACAGCTACAGAAAATGGTGAATATTTTGTAATTATCACAACAGGTATTGTTTCAAGACAATCAAATACTATTTATGTTGGCGAACCTGTTGGTTGTCCACAGGTAACTAATCCTGAGATTACAACCAATCAACCAAATAAAGTTGTGTTTAGCTGGACTGGAAGCGCAGATAGGTATATTGTAAGAGTTGCTAAAATAAATCCTGATGATTCTTATGATTTTAACTATCTATACAGAGTTACAGCAAGTACCTCAGCAACCTTTACTAATCTGGAAGCTAATACAAGATACAGATGGACTGTAAAAGCATGGTGCGGATCAAAACCTAATAATAATGGATACATTCCTAACCGTTTCTTCACAACTAATGCTGAAGGAGGACCTTGCCCAAGACCTACAAATCTTACACATAATAATGTAATGAACAACTCTGCTTTCTTAAGCTGGACAAACAATGCAGGACCAGATGCAACATTTAAAATCAGATATTATATGGTTAATAATATAAGTAATCTGAAATACAGGAAAACATCTGGAAATTCATTCCCATTAATATGGCTAAAACAAGGAACATGGTATTCATGGCAGGTTAAAGCTCTTTGTGCTGGAAACAATGCAGTACCTTATTCTTATCAGGTTGATCAATTCCAAACAACAGGAATTGCAGAACCTATCAGAGTTTCTGCTCCAAATACCAGCAATACTGACATGATGGTTTATCCTAATCCTTCAAATGGTGTATTCACATTATCAGTTTCAGGAATTGAAAATTCTGTTAACTTAAAGATTACAAACATAGAAGGACAGGAAGTCTATAATCAAATTATTACAACCAGTATTACTCAGGATATTGACTTATCTAATTTAGCAAAAGGCATGTATTATGTTAGATTAATTAACACAAATGATGTCCTGGTTAAAAAGATAGTTATTCAGTAAACCTGATAATTAAACATACTAAAAAGAGGAGATATATTTTATATCTCCTCTTTTTGTTTAAAAAAGATATATAAATTTGTAATTTTAAATTATCAATTTAAGCCTATGGAATCTATAATCCCAGGAATTCCTTTACATTTAGTCAATTTTTTATTAGTAACGCTTTTCTCCCTTTTAATAGGATTATCATTAAGAAGTATACACCCTGATAGAGAAGAAAATATTCAGTTTGGCACAGACCGAACTTTTACATTTATAGGTATATGGGGTTTTATATTATATATAATAAGTCCTGAGGGTTCAAGTATATTTATTGTAGGAGGCGTTGTATTATCTTTATTTCTCGGCATCAACTATTATTTTAAGATATTGTATTTTAAAAATTTCGGGTTAACTACAATTGTAATTGCTTTATTGACTTATAGTTTAGCTCCTTTATTATATACACAACCTTTATGGTTATTTCTTCTAATAGTTGTAACAGTTCTTGCCTTTACAGAAATGAAGGAATCATTTATAAGCATATCTCACAAGATAGATAAAGGCGAATTTATAACACTTGCCAAGTTTCTGGCAATAGCAGGTGTAATACTACCAATGGTGCCAGATAAATCTTTTTTCCCCTTTCTTACAATAACTCCCTACAAAGCATGGCTTGCTGTGGTTGCTATTTCAACAATATCATATCTGAGTTATCTGCTGAAAAAGTTTGTTTATAAGAAATCGGGAGTTGTGATTACAGGTATGCTTGGAGGACTTTATAGCAGTACAGTTGCTACAATTATATTAAGTCGCAAATCAAAAGAGTTTCCCGAAGCTAAAAAACAATATGCTTCATCAATAATATTTGCGACTGCAATGATGTATTTACGCATACTAATTCTGATTTTTATTTTCAGCTATCCTCTTTTTATTTATGTATTTCCTTATTTTTTATTATTGATAATTATTTCGCTGTTAGCCGGCGCTTTGATTTTAAATTATAAAAAAAATGAAAATTATATTGAAACTGAAATTTATAAAGATAAAAACCCACTTGAATTCAGGATCGCACTTATTTTTACAGTGCTTTATATAGCTTTTAGTTATATAACACAATATACATTAGAGAATTATGGAGCAAAAGGATTAAACCATCTTTCATTAATTGTTGGATTCACAGACATAGATCCTTTTCTTATTAATTTGTTTCAGGGAAAATTTATTGTTTCAACCTCAATTATAGCAAATGCTACTTTTGGAGCTATGGTAAGTAATAATATTTTAAAATTAATTTACGCACTCGTTTTAAGCGGAAAGGGTTTGAAGAAGATGTTAATATTTGGATTTCTTATTATTATAGCTATTAATATTTTAATTTTATTTTTAATTTGATTCATATTCAGTTTTATAACAATCAAATTTAAATAATAAACTAAATAAGGGAGGTTATCTTTTTAGCAAATATTACTTAAAATATATTATATTTGCTACAAAAAATAAAAATAACCCAGTACCATGATAAAGTTAAAAGAAGGAGATAAAGCACCTGATTTTGTTGCTATAGATCAGTCAGGTAAATCAATCTCATTAAAAGATTTTAAAGGTAAAAAGCTGATACTTTATTTTTATCCAAAAGATAATACTCCTGGTTGTACGACTGAGGCATGTAATCTGAGAGATAATTATGATGAACTATTGAAAAAGGGATTCAAAATTGTTGGTATAAGTAATGATGGTATTGATGCTCATAATAAATTTATTAAGAAATACACTCTTCCTTTTCCCCTTATACCCGATACTGATAAGAAGATAGTAAATGATTATGGTGTTTATGGAGAAAAGTCGTTCTTAGGAAAGAAATTTATGGGTATAAACAGGACAACCTTTATTATTTCAGAAGATGGTATAATAGAGAAAATATTTACAAAAGTTGATACAAAAAATCATACTGAACAAATCCTTAGTGGATTATAAGATTGCAAATTATAAGATTATAAAATATAAAAATTTAAAATTTAAAGTTATGGCAAAAGAAGAAAAAGCAGAAGTTAAAGAAATAAAGATGGCAAGTGAAAAAATGAAAGCATTAGAAAATACTATTGGAAACTTAGAGAAAGCATTTGGTAAAGGTACTATTATGCGTTTAGGTTCAGCACCAATTGAGGACGTTGAAGTTATTTCAACTGGTTCTATTGCATTAGATGCAGCTCTTGGTATTGGGGGATTACCCAAGGGAAGAGTTATAGAAATATATGGACCTGAATCATCAGGCAAAACAACTCTTGCTGTACACGCAATAGCAGAATCGCAGAAAATGGGAGGAATTGCGGCTTTTATTGATGCTGAACATGCTTTTGACATGCTGTATGCAAAAAAATTAGGAGTAGATGTGGTAAATTTATTGATATCTCAGCCTGATAATGGTGAGCAGGCTTTGGAGATTGCCGATAATTTAATTCGTTCAGGAGCTATTGATATATTGGTTATCGACTCTGTAGCTGCACTCACACCTAAAAGTGAAATTGAAGGGGAGATGGGTGATTCAAAGATGGGACTTCACGCACGATTGATGTCACAGGCTTTAAGAAAGCTCACTGCTTCAATAAGTAAAACAAAATGCTGCTGTATTTTTATTAACCAGATGCGTGAGAAAATTGGTATAATGTTTGGCAACCCTGAAACTACAACAGGTGGAAATGCTTTGAAATTTTATGCTTCAATTCGCCTTGACATAAGGAAAGCTTCTGTGATAAAGGATAACGAAAATATAATAGGTACAAGAACAAAGGTTAAAGTTGTTAAAAATAAATTAGCTCCTCCTTTCAGAAGTGTAGAATTTGATATGATATACGGACAGGGAATTTCCAAGACAGGAGAAATAGTTGACCTCGGAGTTCAGTTCAATATAATAAAGAAATCAGGCTCATGGTTCAGCTATGGAGAAACTAAGCTTGCTCAGGGCAGAGATGCTGTAAAACAAATGTTGCTTGATAATCCCGAGCTGGCAGATGAACTGGAAGCAAAAGTCAGAGAACAACTCACTATTGAAAAATAACAGGTTTATAAATTATTTGTTGCAGGAAGCTTGGTTAAGATGAGAAATAACATTCTGTATTTAATAATATTTGTAATATTTTCATTAAACTGTACACATCAGAAGAGCGATGAAAAAAAAATTAAAAGTGAAGATATTAGTATTGAGAAAATTAATCAGAAAATATTAGCTAATCCTGATAATGCTGACCTTTACAATGATAGGGCAAAGATTTATCTTGAACTGAAACAAACTAATAATGCCTTAAGTGATATAAATAGGGCATTGACAATTAATACAAAAAAGGCAGAATTTTATTGTACTTTATCGGACATATATTTTTCAATGGGAAAGGTTGTTAAGTCCGGTGATGCTCTTGACAAAGCCCTGAGCATTGAACCTGATAATACCGAAGCCCTTTTAAAAATAGCTGAGTTAAGTTTATTTTTTAAAAAATATGATAAGACATTTGAATATATAAAAAAGGTGCTTGATATTGATAAACTCAATCCTAAAGCATATTTTATGAGGGGGATGGCTTTTAAGGAATATGGGGATACAGCTAAAGCAGTAGCAGACCTTCATGCAGCAACTGAACAGGATTCTAGATATTATGATGCATATATACAGTTAGGACTTTTATATTCTATTAAGAAAAACAAGCTTGCAATTGATTATTTTAACAATGCCTTGATAATTCAGCCTAAAAGTATAGAAGCAAGATATGCAAAAGCTATGTTTTATCAGGAAACAGGTGATTATAACAATGCAATCGAAACATATACAAACATTATTCAACTGGACTCTAAATATAAATTTGCTTATTTTAATTTGGGGTATATTCATCTTGTGTATCTTAAAGTGTATAATGCAGCTATAGATTATTTTACAAAGGCAATACAATGTGACCCGGATTATTACGAAGCATTTTATAACAGGGGTTATTGCTTTGAATTACGGGGAGACATATTAAATGCAAGGGCAGATTATAAAAAGGCACTTGAATTGAAGGTAAATTACAAGAAAGCAATTGACGGACTTAACAGAATAAATAAGTAATAATTTTTTTCTAACATCTAGTATCTAACATCTAACATCTAACTTCTAATGTATGGCAGACGATAAAAAGATAATATTTTCAATGGTAAATGTCGGAAAGCTGATTCCGCCAAGCCGGCAGATTTTGAAAAATATTTATCTTTCTTTTTATTATGGGGCTAAGATAGGTATTATAGGCTTGAATGGCTCTGGTAAATCTACTTTGCTCAAGATAATTGCAGGAGTTGAGAAGTCTTATGAAGGAGAGGTTGTATTTTCACCGGGTTATGAGGTAGGATATTTACCACAAGACCCCATACTTGATGACTCTAAAACAGTAAAAGAAATTGTTCAGGAAGGTGTAAAGGAAGTTGTTGATTTGTTAAAAGAATATGAAGAGGTTAGCAATAAGTTTTCTGAGCCGATGAATGACGATGAAATGAATAAATTAATTGACAGGCAGGGAAGAATTACTGAACTTATAGAACATCATAATGGTTGGGAACTTGATTCAAAGCTTGATAGGGCAATGGATGCATTGCGATGCCCTGAAGGAGATGTTCCAATTAAAAATTTATCCGGTGGTGAAAGAAGAAGAGTTGCTCTTTGTCGGTTGTTACTGTCAGAACCTAAAATTTTACTTCTTGATGAGCCTACAAACCATCTTGATGCTGAATCTATAGAATGGCTTGAGCAACATTTAAAACAATATAAAGGAACCGTTATTGCAGTTACTCATGACAGATATTTTCTTGATAATGTTGCCGGATGGATACTTGAATTAGACAGAGGAGAGGGAATACCCTGGAAAGGCAATTATACTTTATGGCTGGAACAAAAAACAAAGAAACTTGAGCAGGAAGAAAAAGCAGAAAGCAAAAGAAGAAAAACACTTGAAAGAGAGCTTGATTGGGTTAGAATGTCACCTAAAGCCCGTCAGGCAAAAGGTAAAGCCCGATTAACAGCTTATGACAAACTTTTAAATGAAGATACAAAAGAAAAAATAGAAAACCTGGAAATATTTATTCCTAATGGAGCAAGACTGGGTGATATGGTAATTGAAGCTAAAAACTTAACTAAAGCTTACGACAATAAGATTTTATTTGACAATTTCAGCTTTTCATTACCACCTGCAGGAATAGTAGGTGTTATAGGGGCAAACGGAGCAGGGAAGACCACATTATTCCGTCTTTTAATGGGGATTGAAAAATGTGATGCCGGTGAAATAAGAATAGGGAAAACAGTAACAATAGGGTATATTGACCAGAGTCATTCTGATATTGATCCCGAAAAGACAGTATGGGAAGTAGTCTCAGAAGGTAATGAACTAATACAATTAGGCGACAGGACTATGAATTCAAGAGCATATGTTGCACGTTTTAATTTCAGTGGAACTGACCAAAACAAGAAGACAGGGGTTTTGTCAGGTGGTGAACGTAACCGTTTGCATCTTGCATTAACAGTGAAACAACAGGCAAATGTTCTTTTACTTGATGAACCGACAAATGATATTGATGTAAATACTTTAAGGGCTTTGGAAGAAGGTTTAGAAAATTTTGCAGGTTGTGCTGTTGTAATATCTCATGACCGATGGTTTTTAGACCGTATTGCTACGCATATATTGTCTTTTGAAGGTAACTCACAGGTGTATTTTTTTGAGGGATCTTATTCAGAATATGAAGAAAATAAAAAGAAAAGGCTTGGGAATGATTCTCCTCACAGGATACGTTACAAAAAATTAATTGATAATAACTAAAAACATATTAATTTTACTTTTTCAAATTATTAAAAGATGATAAATGAGTCCGGCGAACAGATTAAGATTACTGTTAAGGAGAAATTCTGGGCAGTTTTTAGTCATTTAAGCTCTTTCACGGGTCTTTTCCTTTTTATCGTCACACTTGCATACATTGCATTTGATATCATAATTCAATATAATAAAAGTTCTTCTTATGATTTTCGGTCAATTGTATTTATTATTATTCCTATTGTCGTGAATTCGCTCATTCCATTTATTATTTGGAGCACTACAAGAAATATCTCGCATTTTGTAAATGAACATTGCAAACAGTCATTAAATTTTCAGTTATCAGTTACACTTTATTTTATAATATCCATTGCAGCTATTTTTATTATATTTGGCGTAATACTTCTTTTTGTTCTCACAATGTTTGATATTGTATCAGTTTCTGATGCTTACAAAAAAGCAATAGCTGGTGAATTTTATCGTTATCCATTCTCTATACATTTTGTGAGATAAATTCCCATGGAAGATATTAATATCACATTAATCCAATCCGACCTCAAATGGGAGAATATTGAAAAAAATCTTATTAATTTTGATAAGAAAATAAGCAGTATTAATGAAGATACCGATCTTATTATACTGCCCGAAATGTTTAACACTGCCTTTACAATGAATCATGAGAAGTGCGCAGAGGATAAAAATGGAAGGACAATTGAATGGTTAAAAAAACATGCTTTTGAAAAACAATGTGTAATTACAGGAAGTATAATAATTAGGGAAAACGACACATACTATAATCGTTTAATATGGATGAATAAGGACGGCACATATTTTAAATATGATAAACGTCATCTTTTCAGGCTTGGAAAAGAAGATCAACATTACACATCCGGTAACGAAATATTAATTACTGAATTGAAAGGGTGGAAATTCAGACCCCTTATATGCTATGACCTGAGATTTCCTGTCTGGAGCAAAAATAAATTAAATGTTTCACATTTGGAAAATGTGAAACATTTTGAGTATGAGTATGATTGTTTAATATATATTGCAAACTGGCCTATTCCACGAATTAATGCATGGAAGTCATTGTTGGTTGCACGTGCAATAGAGAATCAGGCTTATGTAATAGGTGTGAATCGCGTGGGCAAGGATGGGAATGGGATTGACCATTCAGGTGTTAGTATGGCAGTTGATTATAGTGGAAAGATAATTAATGAGATTGAAGCAAACATAGAAGATATAAGAACAATCACGCTTTCATACGATTATCTAAATAAATACAGACAGCATTTTTCTTTTGGTGTTGACTGGGACAGTTTTACAATTAATAATTAACAATGAGTTTTGAACGTTTTAAAACCCGAATTGTAAATATTGGTGAATTACCTCTTGGTGGTAATTATCCCATCCGAGTACAGTCAATGACTAACACTGGTACTCTTGACACTAATGCTACAGTTGAGCAATCAATCCGACTTATTGAAGCAGGTTGCGAATATGTCAGAATAACTGCCCAAAGTTTGAAAGAGGCAGAAAATCTTAAGAATATAAAGAATGAGTTGTACAAGAAAGGATACAAAGTTCCTTTAATAGCTGATGTTCATTTTAGTCCTGAGATAGCTGAGGCAGCAGCCCGGATAGTTGAAAAGGTAAGGATAAATCCGGGAAATTATATTGACAGAAAATCATCCGGGAAAGATTATAATACTGATAAAGAATATCAGATTGAACTGGATAAAATCAGAAATAACATTCTGCCATTAATAAAGATCTGTAAAGAATATGGAACTGCATTGAGAATTGGCAGCAACCATGGCTCTTTGTCCAAAAGGATTGTAAACCGCTTTGGAGATACTCCCTTGGGGATGGCTGAGTCTGCTCTTGAGTTTGCAAGGATTTGCCGGGATTTGGATTTCCATAATATTGTCCTTTCAATGAAAGCAAGTAATGTTAAGATAATGGTTCATTCTACCCGTTTACTTGTGGATAAAATGCAGGAAGAACAAATGAATTATCCTATTCATCTTGGAGTTACTGAAGCTGGGGAGGGTGAAGATGGAATTATCAGGTCTGCTGCTGGTATTGGCGCTTTGCTGGTTGATGGTATTGGAGATACTGTCCGAGTTTCTCTTACAGGTGACCCCGTGAAAGAGATTCCTGTTGCATATAATATTCTGCAATCAACCGGGGCACGAATTACTAAAGCAGAATATATTTCCTGCCCCACTTGTGGCAGAACTTCCTTTAATGTTGAAAATACTTTGCAAAAAATAAAATTAAAGACAGTTCATCTTAAAGGATTAAAAATTGCTGTGATGGGCTGCATTGTCAATGGTCCCGGAGAAATGGCTGATGCTGATTATGGTTATGTCGGTTCGGGTAATGGTATGATTAACCTCTATAAAGGAAAATCAATTATTAAGAAAAACATTGATGAAAAATATGCAATTGACGAATTAATTAATCTTATCAAAGAAAATAGCAACTGGAAAGATTAATGCTTAGAAATAGAATTTTATATTAAAATTTGACTAACAATTTCTAACTTAAAGTTTCTGTATTCAGACTTTCTGCTTCAAGTTTTTTGTTTTTTAGAATAATCCTGAAAGTAGTTCCTTTGTTGATAACAGAAGTTTTAACAAATATCTTTCCCCTATGATAGTTTTCAACAATCTTTTTTGCTAATGATAAGCCAAGCCCCCAGCCGCGCTGCTTGCTTGTAAACCCCGGATTAAATACAGCTTTAAATTTGCTTTTAGGAATACCTTTGCCTGTATCTGAGACATCTATATATATTTGTTTTCCTTCCTCTGATATGTCAATAATGATGTTTCCATTACCATCCATTGCATCTATTGCATTTTTACAAAGGTTTTCAATAACCCAGCCGAAAAGATGTGCATTTATCGGAACAATTAAATTATGGTTTTCAGGAGTATTTATTCTGTAACAAACTTTTTTAGATGTTCGTGATTTAAGATAATTAACTGATTCATAAATAACTTTGACAATATTTTCTTCCTGAAGTTTGGGAGAAGAACCAATTTTGGAAAAACGTTCTGTTATTTTCTCCAGCCTTTCTATATCCTTGCTCATTTCGCTTATAGTCTTGGCGTCAACATTTTTAGACTTTATTATTTCCATCCAGGCAAGCAGTGATGAAAGGGGTGTCCCTAGCTGGTGTGCTGTTTCTTTTGCCATACCTGTCCAAACCCTGTTCTGTTCTGAATTTCTGGCTGTGCTGAAAAGTATATATGCTATTATAAGGAATATGCCTATGATAGTGAACTGTATATATGGATAATATCTTAATTGTGTGAGCAGGTATGAATTTTTATAAAAAACAAAGCTCTTACCATAATTAGCAAGCTGAACAGGAATCGGTTCATTTTGAAAATTCATCTCCCACAAGTTTCTCTTTATATATGATTTTTCTTTCACTCTCGAGCTATCAATATTTCCGAATGCAATAACTTCTGTTTTATTGCTGTCAGTAATAATTACAGGAACTGAGGCTGAATTTACCACAACCTCTGAGATAAAAGATTTTATCAGGTCATTTAGAACCGTTTTTAATTCCGAAAATATCTTTGAATCCTTATAATACAGATAAACCCTGGCTTTACCGTAATATTTGTAAACAATCGGTTCATAAACTGTGAACTCTTCTTTAAGCTTCCCTGTAAGGTATTTTACAGTATCTTTATTGAAATCAACATTATTTGCTGCAGTGATTCTGCCGTCCTCATCCGTGAGAATAACAGGTATTGTAGTATTATTGGAAATTATTTCAGCATAGAATGTTATGTCTTCATTGTATGAAGCATCCATGATTTTTTTATTGGCTTTAGCCCATTGCTCTACTTTTTTTCTTTCATCAACCTTTAATTTTTCAAATAAATTTTCTGTGTAATTAACGAGGCTTGCCTTTTTTTGTATTGCATCTGCCCAAAGTTTTACTTTCTGTCGTTCCTCAGTTGCAATTTTTAGTACCAATGTATTTGTATACCACAAAGAGACAGCAATGATAATAATAGCCGCTAAAAACAGCAGTAATTTCCATCTTCTCTTTTGTCTGTATATATTCATTTATTCTAAGTTCTAAGTTCTAACTTCTAACTTCCAGCTGCTGCTTTCTTATTGCAATGTGGACAATTTTCAAATTTAACCTCAAATTTCCACATACAATATTCGCATTTATATAACTTTTTCAATATTTTTGACTCCTCTTCAAATGGGTTTGGTACTTTTGCAAGATTCAGAAATATTAAACCTACCAGAGGAGTTAACGTTAAGCTTATAAAAACAAGTATAGTAGATGCATTTAATCTTCCAATTTTCTTATGTCTGCCAAGAAACCCTATAAATATTGAAAAAACTATATAAGGAACTAACAGGAAAGTGGCTGAATCAAAAATGTTCATCTTTTATATCTTTGTTATTAATCAATCCCTTTCTCCAAAAATTGCTGTTCCTATTCTTATAATTGTACTTCCTTCTTTTATAGCTATAGTATAATCCTGGGTCATTCCCATTGAAATTTCTTTAAAATAATCTTCTTCTAAGAAATATTTCTTCTTAAGATAATCAAAATAATGCTTTAAATCAGCAAATTCTTTTCTCACAACTTCCATATTTTCTGTAAAGGTAGCCATTCCCATCAATCCAACTATTCTTATATTCTCAAGTAAATGGTATAAGTCCGAGTTCAGCAGACCTTCAGCTTCCTCAATTGATAGTCCGAATTTAGTTTCTTCTGTTGCGATATGAAACTGTAAAAGACAGTCAATTACTCTGCTTTTCTTCTGAGCTTCCTTATTTATCTCGTTCAGCAGCCTTATGCTGTCCACGCTTTGAATCAGATTAACAAAAGGAGTAATCAGTTTTACCTTATTTGTCTGCAAATGCCCTACAAAATGCCATTCAATATCTCTGGGTAATAGTTTTTGCTTCTCAGTTAATTCCTGCACCTTATTCTCCCCGAATATTCTGTAACCAGAGTCATATAATTGTTTGATACTCTCTACAGGCTGAAATTTTGAAATAACAACCAGCTTAACATGAGTTGGAACCCCCTTCAGTATAGTATCTAAATTCTCTCTAAGATTCATACAACTCAATTCATTTATTCTTAGTGTTTCTTAGTGTTCTTAGTGTCTTAGTGTTTAATTTTTTATTGTTTATTTTTAATTTCTAATTCCTAATTACTTTTATTCCCAGCTCTTTCAGCTGCTCTTCAGATATCTCAGAAGGAGAATCTATCATCATGTCTCTTGCAGAGTTGTTTTTAGGGAATGCAATGAAATCCCTGATTGATTCTGAACCGCTGAATACAGCGCACCAGCGGTCAAATCCATATGCTATGCCGCCGTGAGGAGGCGCGCCATAATCAAATGCATTCATCAGAAAACCGAATTGTTTTTCAGCAGATTCATCTGTAAAGCCTAATATCTTTAGCATTCGCTTCTGCATGTCCCTGTTATGAATCCTGATGGAGCCGCCGCCAATCTCTACTCCGTTTATCACCATATCATAAGCATTTGCTCTTACTTCGACAGGATTGGATTCAAGCAATTCAACATCTTCCGGCTTTGGAGCTGTGAAAGGGTGATGTTTTGCATAATAGCGATTAGTCTCCTCATCCCATTCAAGCAAAGGGAAATCAGTAACCCATAAAGGAGCAAAGGTATCTGCTGCTCTTAATCCTAACCTGTTACCCATTTCAAGCCTCAGCTCTGATAATGCTTTCTGAGTATGTTCTTTTTTACCTGCAAGTATCAGCAATAGGTCTCCTGCATTAGTTTGCTGGCGCTCGTTTGCAACGAGTGCCTCCTCCTTCATAAACTTATCATACCATTTTTTAAGTTCTTCCTGAGAATAAAACTTATCTACCGAAGATTTGAAAGTGCCGTCAGCATTGCATTTAACATATACCAATCCTTTAGCACCAATCTGTGGTTTGCGGACAAATTCAGTCAATGCATCTAAGTCTTTACGAGTATATTCCCCACATCCTTTCGCATTGATACCAACTACTAACTCTGCCTCATCAAACACATTAAATCCTTTGCCTTTCACAATGTCGTTAAGCTCTGCGAACTTCATATCAAATCGTATATCTGGCTTATCGCTACCATAAAATTTCATAGCATCAGCATAAGATAGCCTTGGAAAATCAGTATAATGTTTCACATTTCCAAAATGTGAAACATTTAAGATTGTTTTGAATAAGTGTTTTGCCAGACCTTCAAAAGTGCTTAATATATCTTCCTGTGTAACAAATGACATTTCGCAGTCTATTTGTGTGAATTCCGGCTGCCTGTCAGAGCGCAGGTCCTCATCACGAAAGCAGCGTACTATCTGGTAATACCTGTCAAAGCCCGCAACCATAAGCAATTGCTTGAAAGTTTGCGGAGACTGTGGCAGTGCATAGAATTGACCCGGATTTACCCTCGAAGGAACTACATAATCCCTTGCACCTTCCGGGGTGGATTTTATCATGAAAGGAGTTTCTATTTCCATGAAATCCATTGAGCTTAGGTAATTCCTGACCTCAATCGCCATTTTGTGCCTTAGTTCGATATTGTTCTTCAGCGGGTTTCTTCTGAGGTCAAGATAGCGATATTTCATTCTCTGTTCTTCCCCGCCATCAGTGTTATCCTCGATTGTGAAAGGCGGCAGCTTCGACTCACCAAGTATTTCAAAGCTTTCTGCTATTATTTCGATTTCCCCTGTTGGTATTTTAAAGTTTTTATTGCTGCGTTCAGCTACTGTACCCTTAACACTGATTACAAATTCCCTGCCTAGCTTCTGTCTGACAGACTCACAAAGCTTAGTATCAGTCTCCATATTGAAGACAAGCTGAGTGATGCCATAACGGTCGCGCAGGTCAACAAAGGTCATTCCTCCCATATCCCTTAACTTATGCACCCAACCGCATAATGTAGTTTTTTCACCGATGTTTGAGGACCTTAGCTCCCCGCAAATGTGTGTCCTTAGCATATTATTAAAATTTACAGAATGCAAAAATAGGAAAAATTGTCTAAGACTTATCCTGGTTTGTTGACTATTTGATTTATAAAAGATTAACCCTTTATTATTATCTCTTTTTTTTAAAATAATTTGTCATAAGTTCTGAGCATTCCTTAGCCATTATGCCTGCAGTTACTGAAGTTTTGGGATGAAGGATTGAGCTTGAATTTAGTTGTTTGGAGTTTGGAGTTTGGGGTTTGTTTATTATTGTATATCCTCTTTTCGGGTCTGAAGCTCCGTAAACTATTCTGTCAATCTGCGTCCAGTAAGCAGCTCCTGCGCACATTATGCAAGGCTCAACTGTGACATACAAAGTGCATTCTTCAAGATATTTTCCCCCAAGATTATCAGCAGCTGAAGTGAAAGCCTGCATCTCAGCATGAGCAGTAACATCATTTAACCTCTCTGTTAGATTGTGAGCACGAGCAATTATCTTATTTTTACATACTATCACAGCACCAATAGGAACCTCATCCTCCTCAGCTGCTTTTAAAGCCTCTTTATAAGCCTGCTGCATGAAATATTCATCACTGTAGTCCATTTGTAGATTTGATAATTTGATAATTTGATGATTTGATGATTATGGCAAATACTTTATATCCTTAATATTCAGTTGTATTGAAGTGTTACCGTTCCATTGGTTTTCCTCAATAGTATAGCAAATGTCAAAAGGTTTATTGGATGAAATATAATCAAAATGCTGTGCCTGGCTAAATGCAATAGCGCCGAATACCTGTTCGCTTACAGCAGGCTGCATTAAATTTAATTTAAGATGATTAATGCCTACTACACTTGCATAGCCCGTGTCTTTGATGGTTTTAGATATAAATACAGGAGGCATATTGTCCGGACCAAATGGTGCAAACTGCTTGAGAACCCTTATAAACTTTGGAGTTATGCTGTTAAAATCAAGTACTGAATCTATGTCTATTTCAGGAACCAGCATGATTTCGTCAATTCTGTCGTTAACTTCCTGTTCGAAGCGTCTTTGAAATTCTGCAAGATTGGATGGCTTAAGCGACAATCCTGCCGCAGACCTGTGTCCTCCAAAATGCTCAAGCAGGTCGCTGCAGGCATTTATGGTTTCGTAAATGTCAAAGTTCTTTACTGAACGTGCAGATCCTATAATGAGTCCATTTTTATCAGAAAGAACAATTGTCGGGCGGTAATAATTTTCAATAAGCCGCGAAGCTACAATTCCGATAACGCCTATATGCCAGTCAGGGTTATAGACAAAGGTGCTTTTATTATTAAGCAAAGCTGAGTCTTCCTTAATATTTTTAAGTGCCTCGGCTGTTATTTGTGTGTCAAGGCTTCTCCTTGTGTTATTATTCGAGTCAATATAGCTTGCAAGAACGGTTGCATAATTAATATCCTCACATAAAAGCAATTCTACTGCTTTTGCCCCGCTTTCAATTCTTCCGGCAGCATTAATTCTCGGACCTATAATATAGGCAAGGTCATTTATAGTTAGTTCTTTTTTGAAAACATTTTCAGGCTTGCTGTCAGCAGTCTCTTCAGTTCTTGAGAACTTGCCGCATTTCATCAAGGCTTCAAGGCTTGCACGCGGATTTGAATTAATTCTTTTCAACCCATAATAAGCCATGAGCCTGTTTTCTCCTGTTACTGAAACCACATCAGAAGCAATACTCACCGAGACAAGGTCAAGGTTATCCTCAATTTCCTCAAAAGGAATTTCATGCTTTATAGTATATCCCTGTAAAAGTTTGAATCCAACCCCGCAGCCGGATAATTCCTTATAAGGATATGTGCAGTCAATTCTTTTAGCATTTAAAATAGCATGTGCGTCAGGGATTTTTTCAGGAGGCGTATGATGGTCACATATTATATATTCCACTCCCTTCTCATTTGCATAATCAATTTTATCTCCTGCTTTAATCCCGCAGTCAAGGGCTATGATGAGAGTGATATTATTTTTTACAGCAAAATCAATGCTTGCTTTTGATATCCCGTAGCCTTCATTATACCTGTCAGGAATGTAATAATCTACATTTTTGTAAAGCCGCTTGAAGAAAGAATACACTATAGCAACAGCAGTTGTCCCGTCAACATCATAATCCCCGTAGATAAGGATTTTTTCATTGTTGTTAATAGCCCTGTCAATCCTGTCAATAGCCTTTTCCATATCTTTCATCAGGAAAGGGTCATGAAGGTTGCTTATGTCAGGACGGAAAAATGTTCTTGCTGCTTCAAAATCCTCTATGCCACGTTGTACAAGTATATTGGCAAGCACCCTGTCAATTCCAAGCTCTTTCGTTATCTTGTCAATACTATTGCTGTCAGCTTCTTTCAGTATGTTCCATCTCTTCTGCATAGATTATTTCTTGTCGGTGTTAGATGGTTTCGGACGCTTGTAATTTCCCTGTGCTGCCTGGAAAGCTGTCAGATAACCAAGCTTACTGACATTTTCAAATAAAGGCATATTAAGGGTTTCAGGAGTATCAGTAAGTAAATGCAGATGACCATAGCTGTTTTTTGTGACAAAGTAAAGATACTGGGTACCCTTTTCAGCAGCTATTGCTGAGTCAGCAGCATTCTTGCTCAGGGTTTCACTGACCATGATCTTAGCATTAGCCATATCCTGGGCTTTGGTAAGCCTCCATAGTGTTTGTGCTTTTTCACCGTTGCGTATCTGCAGGCTGTCACCGAAAGCAATGCAGTCAAAAGCTAATTGCACAATTATATTATCATAAATTGAAGGGAAATCATCTTTAAAGTATTTTACATTCTCACAGGCGCTCTCTTCGCATGACTGCATCGAAAATATAATTGAACGCTTCGGCTTAACAGGTTCCCTGGCAAAGGCACGTGCAAGCTGCAAAACAGTGGCTGCACCCGATGCATTGTCATTAGCACCAGGGAAATATATTTGCCCTGCCTGGCTTCCCACATGGTCAAGGTGAGCAGTAAGAAAAATATATTCATTTTTAAGTTGCGGGTCTGTGCCTTCCATAAGACCTATCACATCTTCCGTGTTCTTATCCTTATAATATTTTGCTTTGACATCTATCTTAGCAGATGCATTAAGATTGAGTGAAAATGGCTGCTTTAGAGTATCTATTTTGCTTTGAAGCTCTTTTATATTATGACCGCTTCCTTCAAAAAAATCCCCGACAATAGAAAGGTCAATATGCATCATCGGGAAATTCTCAAGCTGTTCGGTTTTTCCTTCCATTGCACTGCCTATTGGTTTTTGTGGCTTCTTGTCGTTTGGCAGCGAAACCAGCAGAACGCCTATTGCCCCGTGTTCAGCAGCAGTGTGTGCTTTCTCCCGCGCATATGCTGTTGCCCAATCCTTATTATTCAGCTTCCACGAAGGGTTTTGCTTAAAAATCAAAGCTATTTTCCCTTTCACATCCACTCCCTTGTAATCATCATAGTTCTGCCCAGGAATAGATATACCGTATCCGCAAAATACTACAGGAGCAGTAAAATCGCCTGAACCTGTAAAGTTCCTGCAAACAAACTCATCCCCAAGCCTGTAATTATTAATGACATTATTATCCCTAACCAGGCTGAGCTTGCAGGTATTTATCTCATTATACTCTATAAGAAAGTTCTGGAAATAAGTTCCATTATCACCAAGAGGTTTCAGCTTAAGTTTTCTGAATTCATCTGCCATATATCTTGCAGCTTTGTCATAGCCTTCGCTGCCCGACATTCTTCCGTCAAGCTCTTTGGATGAAAGATATTTAACTGTTTTAAGCAGGTCATTCTGAGTTATTGTTGATAAACCTGTTGATTGTGAAAAAAGATTATTAACCTGGAATAAAACAAAACCAATAACTAATAAATTTTTAATTTTCATTCTAGAAGTTATAAAAATAGAACACTGATTTAACTGATTTTACTTCTTATGACTTATGATTTGCTACTTACGACTATTTAGCAGGAGTTACAACCGGGAAACTATAATTGAACTCATGAAACTGCGGACTTCCCACTATATGGTGAATGAAATCAAAATAAGCATTAGTAAACTGAAACTTTTCTGCATTATAATATTCTGCCGGCAAGGGATGATTCCCAACCTGACCCATATCTATCGAAGTAGTATTGAATTCTTCCAGGTCAGAATATTTCACAACCCTGCTAAGCACAGGCATCTGTCCATAATCTTTTCTCAGCAGCAGGTCAACTATCTTATCAGCTAAGGTCATTGTCAGCCGTCTGTCATACTGGCTGCATTCTCCTGAGCGGGGATAGTAACCTGTTATTTGAGCTCTTGCCTCAATACCGAGCTTATTTGAGATTTCCGATGCAACCACCCCACTGATTCCTCCAAAACGCGCATGACCGAATTCATCAACTTCTGAACTTGCGTAAACCACGTCAATCTTTCCTGTTTTATCATCATACCATCTAGCACCTTCAGATACTGCCAGTACAAGACATTTCTTAGGAGATTTATTATAAGCTTCCTTAATTGTATCAAACAACAGGTCTTTTCTTTCCTTTGTGATTTCAAATTCAGGCACAAGTGCTATTTCAGCACCGCCGTAGGAAGCAGCGCCTGTCAGCCAGCCGGCGTCCCTGCCCATCACCTCAACCACCATTATTCGTGCATGCGATTCAGCCGTAGTCCTCAGCCTGTTTGAAAAGTCCATTATGCTTTTAGCTGCTGAGGGAAAGCCCGGGCAGATTGAAGCCTCTATTTTTTGCCCCTTTAGCATGTGCATGGTTTTTGTCCGCAGGTCATTATCTATAGTCTTTGGAAAGCCTATTACAGGAAAACCTTCGGTTTCATAAAGCTGTTTGGCAGCACCATTTGTGTCATCTCCGCCTATTGTTACGAGTATGTCAATACCATATCTTTTAAGGTTTTGCAATACCTGTGGAACTCTGCTTTCCGGGTTTTTCTTTGATGGGAATGGATTTGTCCTGCTTGAGCGCAATGCAGTGCCGCCATAAACACCATCATAAGGCTGGTTTGTCAGGTCAAGAACATCCCCGTCTCCCAGCAATCCCTTCCAGCCGTTCCTTATGCCATAAACCTTGAAACCGAGCATTGCTGCCCTGTTTCTAACAGACTCTATACTTGAATTTACAGCAGGAGTATCTCCGCCTCCGGATAGTATTCCAAGTATCTTACCATCAAACATTTTCTTTTCTAAACGCATGCTTTATTTAAGTTAAAAGTTAATAGCTACAATTTTGGATTGCAAAGGTAATAAAAGTCAGAATAAATTAATTAGTAAATTGCAAAATATTAATTTACACAGTTTTAAAAAAGCTCGTACGTGGATGATACCAATAGGATGCTTATATGAGTTTTATGAGATGTCTATAAAAGTTTAGGCATAACTTAATAGTTGCTGATTATCAGTATAATATATAATACACTGTATTTCAGATTTATACAAGCGTTTAATGCTACCTATG
>CAZMDE010000014.1:0-262 GCA_964564355.1 uncultured Bacteroidales bacterium
ATAAAAATGCTCCGGGTGACGGCAATGAAGAGAAATATGACCATGTAACTGCAATCCTGGAACAAATGTCGAGAGAGCCGAAACCTATGCCAAAACTGACTATTGCGAAAAAGCCTTTTGACCAATTAACTATTGATGATTTTGTTGTAGAAGATTATAATCCTCATCCTGCAATCAGAAGGAATATGGCTGTTTAACCAACAACCTTAAAATTATAATTCTGTCAGCTTTCTATAAACAATGAATGATATGGAAGAGTTAG
>CAZMDE010000014.1:283-19221 GCA_964564355.1 uncultured Bacteroidales bacterium
AATTTAAAAGCCTAAAGGGATGACATCGCTTGGAGCGATGTCATCCCTTAAAAATAATTTATCTTTGCAATTAGTTGAAAAATAGACGAAGCGTGGATGCTTTGACTTTTTTATCCGGATAAAAATTAAATTAGTAATTTTGTAAAAAAATAGTCATGAACTCTAAAGAGAAACATATTATCGGCTTGATAAAACTGAAGATTCATGAAAAGAATCCTGATGCAGACATTATCCTGTTTGGCTCTCATGCAAGAGGAACGGCAAATGATGATTCTGACTGGGATATCCTTATACTACTGAAAACACCTAATGTCACAAGAAAAACTGAACAGGAATACAGACATGAACTTTTTGATATAGAGCTTGAGACCGGAGAACCCATATCAACATTCGTTTATTCTAAAGCTGAATGGGAAACAAAACATTCAGTAACACCGCTTTATTATAATATTTCAAAAGAAGGAATCCGAATATGAGCGGAAACATAGACGATTTAATAAAATATCGTATTGAAAGAGCTTACGAAACTTTAGCAGACGCAAGCTTATTAGCCGATAGCGGGAGATGGAACTCCTGCATAAACAGATTATATTATGCAGCTTATTATTCTGTAAATGCTTTGCTTTTGAAAAACAATTTCAGAACTCACACTCATAATGGTTGTAAATCAAAATTCCATCTTGAATTTGTTAAGACTGGTATTATAGAAAAAAGATTTTGGAAAACTATACTCTGATTTATTTGACTGGAGACAAGAAGGAGATTATGCTGACTATATAGCATTTGATGAGGCTACTGTAACCCCATTGCTTGAACAAACAGAAAATTTCATTAAAGAAATAGAAAAACATCTGAAATAATTTGCCCAGTTTAGCTAAGCATCCTCGATTCGTCTGAAAATAAAATAAAGATTATTAAATATAAAGTATAGACTAAAGGTGAATGCATCACATAGCGGGAATTATTTGTTTAACAATATGGATGAGTTAGTATTTGCTGTTCCAACTGAGAATTTATGGAAGTTGATGACCTTTAGAGAAAAAGTAATATGATGTTTTAAAAAAAGATAAACACTAAGACACTAAGAACACTAAGTTTCACTAAGAAACGATTATTAGATTTAGCCACAGAATACACTAAAGCATGATAAATAACAGGAGAAAACCGGTTTATAAACATCCTGAGTTCGTTACGCGGACAGAAGCCAAACGCATAGAAAAAGAAAATAAAAGGTTGTGGCTTACTCTTACTATTGATGAGAAGCTGAAAGAAAGTGTTGTTGTTATTTTAAAGAATCCAAGCAGAGCTACAAAGGACATTTCGGACAAGACAGTTTTTAACGTGACAAACTATATTTATAAAAACAGAGTAAATTATAAGCAGCTTAAAAATACAGGAACAATAATTATTTTGAATTTGATTCCGTTTTATGAAACATACTCTGAAAAGCTTGCACACGCTGAAACTAATATCATAGACAAGCAAAATTTAAAAACAATTAAGGACATTTCTGCAAAGAATAAGAATGTAATTATCGCGTGGGGCGACCATCCAAAAGGACTTTACAACGAATATGAACACATTAAAAAATCTGTTCTTGACATTCTGAAAGCAAACCGTAATAATATTTATTATATAGATAAACTTTCAAAGAACGGCAATCCCAAACATGGACAGATATGGGGCTACGAAAATAAACTAATTGAATTTAAATTATAAAAAGCCAGCTTGTAACATGGGCTTTCTATAATGCGGTTCGGCTTTGTGTTGGGATAATTTTATTGATTTGAAATGATTTTGAAGGACAAGAATTAAATACTATGGATGTAGAAACTTTTAATAAAATTATGAGATGAAAAATATATTAGTATTTATTCTATTTTTTATTCTGTTTAAGAATAATTCAATTGCTCAAAACATAATGATCAGCAATAAAAATAATCCAAGTGAACCATCTATAATAATTGATCCCAAACATCCAAATGTATTGATTGCCGGTACAGTTATGAATAATTATTATCTTAGTAATGATACAGGTTATACATGGTCTGAGCATATTCTTACATCAACTTATGGAGTTTGGGGTGATCCTGTAATTGCAGTAGATACTTCCAGTAATTTTTACTATTTTCATTTATCAAATCCTGCATCGGGTAATTATATAGACAGAATAGTTTGTCAAAGAACGACAGATAAAGGCTTAACATGGAGTAATGGTTCTTATGCAGGATTAAATGGAACAAAAGCACAAGATAAGGAATGGTGTGCGATTGACAGAACAAATAATAATATTTATCTTACATGGACACAATTTGATAATTATGGCAGCTCAAATCCTAAAGATAGTAGCTATATTTTATTTTCAAAATCATTAGATGCCGGTAAATCATGGTCAATACCAAAGAGAATAAATAAAGTAGCAGGTGATTGCATAGATAGTGATAATACAGTTCAGGGAGCAGTCCCTGCTGTAGGTCCGAGTGGAGAAATATATGTTAGCTGGGCTGGTCCCAAAGGATTGGTTTTTAATAAATCTTTGGATCAGGGAGAAACCTGGTTAAATAGTGAAATACTTGTTGATTCCATGCCGGGTGGATGGGATTATTTGATATCAGGAATTCAAAGGTGCAATGGATTGCCAATAACCGCATGTGATATTAGTAATAGTAATAATCGGGGCACAATATATATTAACTGGTCAGACCAAAGAAATGGAATATCAAATACTGATGTTTGGCTTTCTAAATCAACAGATGGCGGGCAAACCTGGTCATCTCCAACAAAAGTTAATGATGACAATTCTAACAGGCAACAGTTTTTTACCTGGATGACAATTGATCAAACAAACGGATATTTATATTTTGTTTTTTATGACCGAAGAAATTATTCAGACAACTCAACAGATGTATTTGTTGCTGCGTCAACAGATGGCGGTAATACAATTATAAATCGTAAAATCAGTCAATCTCCATTTACACCAAACAGCCAGGTGTTTTTTGGTGATTATACAAATATTGTTGCTCATAATGGAATTATACGTCCAATATGGACAAGGCTGAATAATGGGCAATTAAGTATATGGACAGATATAACTGATTTAAATGATATTTTTTTATCAAAGAATGAAGAATTTGTTAAGAATAATATTTTAGATTTCGAAAATTTCCCAAATCCTTCTTACAACTATTCTTTTATCTCTTTTAAGCTACATAAGAAAGCAACTGTTAATCTTGACATTTATAATTTGAATGGGAAAGTTGTTGGCAATATTATTAATAATGAAAAAAGAGAGTATGGAAAGTATGTTGAAAGAATTGATCTGGATAAGCTAAACATTCCTTCCGGTGTTTATTATTTGAGACTTAAAATTGATGAAACAATAAATACAATAAGACAGATAGTTATAAAGTAAATAACTTTTATAAAAAAATCCTTTTAAATCATTGAAAACAAGTTATTTTATAAAACATTTAGCAGGTTCAATTTTGTTTTTTGCAATCATATTTATCAGTGCAGGACGGATAGATTATTTGCAGGGACTTATCTATGTGGCGATTGGTGTTGTAATGTCAATTTTAAATTATAATGTTCTTCGCGTAGATGATGAACTTCTAAAAGAACGTTCAAAGCCGGGAGAGGGTACTAAGAAATGGGATAAGACAATATTAGGATTATCTTTTCTGATTACAATTTCCATGTATATAACGGCAGGTCTTGATTCCGGTCGTTATCACTGGTCTCCTGATTTTCATTGGAGCATTTGTCTTTTGGGTATTATCCTGACAATTACAGGACAATTTTTATTTCTTATTGCTCAAAAGCAAAATAAATTTTTCTCAAGTTCAGTCCGAATTCAGACTGATAGAAAACATATTGTTTGTGAAACCGGATTATATAAAGTTGTCAGACATCCTGCTTATCTGGGTTTGATTATTCAATCATTGGGATTTCCATTACTCTTTGGTTCGCTTTGGAGCATAATTCCAATATGTTTGTTGATTATTCTATTAATAACGAGGATAAACCTGGAGGATAAAACTTTAAAAAATGAATTGAAGGGTTATCTTGAATATTCAAATAAAACCCGATTTAAGATTATTCCATATGTTTGGTGATTCTTTTAAACTAATGGTTATACCGATACGGTATATGTAATAGTCCAATTCCGATAAATCGGAACAAGTGCCTTGTACTATAACAGTTACTCTATCGGTATTACACCAAATTTCAATTGAATAAATGGTAATAAGTAATGTTATTATACCAAATCTTTTAATTTTGTTATTTTGTTGAATTGAGGTTAGAGATAAGAGGTTTGAAGTATGAATTATGAGATGATAGGGAATGGAATGGTATAAATTTTGTATTTGAATAAATTCTTTTATTAATTTTGTTAAACTTTGTAGACAATAAGAATGTTTACCAAAATGGTCACAAAGTAAAATACAAAGCAAAGAGACTATTCTATTTATCTTGTTATCGACTTAGTATTGAAAATTGAAATTTATTAATAATCACAGTTGTCAGAAATGAATAAAAGGTCGATTTATTATTTTTTCCCTCCTTCTATTAGATTTATATTAAGGAGAATATATTACCTGCCTATTGATCTAAAAGATTTTCTAACCGGGGAAAGAGATAAATTAACTCCTCCTAAGGGGAAGATTTTCATTGGTAGTGGTGACTTTAAACTGCAAGGTCAACGGTTACTTAGTGTATTAGTTAATCAGGGAGGATTAATGCCACATTACAGAGTATTAGATATAGGATGCGGAATTGGTCGTTTAGCAGTTCCATTAACTAAATATCTGGACAATGATGGCTCTTATGAAGGATTTGATATTGTAAAATCAGGCATTTCCTGGTGCAAAGGAAAAATTAGTAAACCATTTCCAAATTTTAACTTTCTTCATATTGATTTAAAAAATAATCTTTATAATCTGAAAACATCAAATGAGGCAAAAAATTTTGTTTTCCCATACAATGATTGCGATTTTGATATTGTATTTTTATTTTCAGTATTTAGCCATATGCTTCCGGATGACGTAAATAATTATTTAAACCAGATTCATCGTGTTCTAAAAGATGGAGGTATTTGTATAGCAACATTCTTTATTCTTAATGATGAAAGTTATAGCTTAATGGGGAAAAATGACGTTTTACAGTTTAAATATGATAAGGAAACTCATGTTTTATTAGATAAAAGTGTAAAGGAGGCAAATGTGGCTTATAAAGAAAATTTGTTGTTTCAAATGATTGAGAATAATAATTTAAAAATTGAAAAGGTTAATTATGGATTTTGGTCAGGGCGTCTAAAAAAAAATTGCATAGATTTTCAGGATACCCTAATATTAAAAAAATAAACATCTTAATGTGTTGTTAGAAAAGGTAATTCGGTAGAAACCTACCGCCAACAAGACACTTAATAGAAATCTATTTCACTAATTTTATTATTTTAAAATTATCTTTGTCGGTATTTTTGCATAGTTAAGGGAAGAGAATAGGAGCTTCGACTTCTTCTTCGACTCCGCTCAGGATGACAGAAAGAATACAGAATAATTAAGTGATAGTAGAGATATGGTTTTTAAAAACATGATAAAAAGAATATTGCTGATAGTTATTGTTTTATCATGTGCACAGGTTTTTGGATTAGACAGGTATGAAAGGCACTCAAAGTTGCAAACGAGCGCCAGCAAAAATGATTTGGTAATTTATTCACTTAACAAATACTTTAAGGGGGTTCATGAGCTCACTTCGTTCGGTTGGCAATTTGATAATTTGAAAATTCAGGAGATTTTATTTTTAAAAAAACAAGTTAATGATACAATAAAAGCAAAGGATAAACAACCAACAAAGAAGGATAGCTTTTTGGTAAATTATTTTTACAAAAAAAGTCTTGACTCTTCATTGGTTCCTAGTGGCATAAAACTTAATAATTCACTTGACGGAACACAGCTTTATAATCCTCTTTTTGAAGAGAACTTTTTCCCGGTAATACTTGGGAATATTGGGCAGGCATATAAAAGTCTTGTGTTTTCACCCCGCAATAATATGGGATTTGATATAGGATTAAACAGTTTTGATGGTTATTTTTATAATGAGAATAATGTCAGATATTACCAGGTACGTAAGCCATTTAGCGAAGCTTCAACCGTACTTGGAGCAAAAAAAGAGCAATTCTTACATATAAAGCATTATCAGAACATAAATAAACTGGTGAATATCGGTCTTGATTATAGCATTGCAAGCTCATTGGGACAGTATACGTGGCAGAAATCGTATATCACAAATTTTAATTTTTCATCAAGCTATTTTTCAAAAAACAAAAGGTACGCTGCAACGGGCTGCTTTATAATTAATCGTCTGAAAGTACAGGAGAATGGGGGTGTGCTTGATACATCGAATTTTGCTGATATACTTTATAATAATGTAAATTTATATGTAGCACAAAACAAAATAAGAGAAACAGCTTTTAATATTAAGCAGTATTATAATCTTGAAAAGATTGCTTCAAAAAATGATACAACTAAGAGCAATGAACAATTATCAATTAACAATGAACAATTTAAAGCGGGAAGAATATCATTAGATGTTTCGTGGGACAGGGAATACCAGGTTTATACAGATACAGGCCAGCATAAGGGATTTTATCCAGCTCCGGT
This sequence comes from uncultured Bacteroidales bacterium, assembly GCA_964564355.1. Taxonomy (GTDB): domain Bacteria; phylum Bacteroidota; class Bacteroidia; order Bacteroidales; family JAGODS01; genus CAZMDE01. The sequence continues at coordinate 6,946 of CAZMDE010000014.1, forward strand.
ATATGACAAAGTTACAACCTCAGATTCGATAATTTTTTATAAAATTTCAGGGAATATAGGCTGGCATCCGTATATAAATTCCAAAAAAACTAATCAGAAAATAATAGATTTCTATTTCAATTTAAAGTCAGAAGAAGTATTTTTGTTTAATAAATATGCTGGTAAAAATAAATTACTGCAATTAACTCCTTCTGCGGGTTTTGCGACAAATTCTTCAAAAAGAATATCAATATGGATTAATGCAGAATATGTTACAGGCAATTATAATGATGGTGATTATAAACTGTGCGGAGGCGCAATTTTGAAAACAGGGAAAAGCAGAGACAGCATAAATCAGTTAAAAATAAAAGGGTATTATATAAATAAAACCCCTGCATGGTTTGAGAATCGTTATCAGTCCAACTATTTCCATTGGAGCAATAATTTCAGCAAATCAACAACCACATACATGAGCCTGACTTATTTATATAAAAAGCTCGGAGTTAGTAGTTCGGGGTACGGAGTTGATTATTATAGCCTGAACAATTATGTTTATTTCAATGAAACAGGACTCCCAACACAAGCTGATAGGAACATTACTGTTCTTGCACCTTATTTGTACAAGAAACTGATAATAGGGAATTTTGAACTATTTAACAAAGTAGTTTATCAAAATATAAGTCATAGTGAAATAATAAGACTTCCGAGGTTTGTTATTTATGAATCCCTTTTATACAATTTAAAATTGTTTAAAAGCAATTTAATACTTCAGATAGGTACAGATTTCTGGTATACAAGCAAATATTATGCAGACTCTTATATACCAGCTATCAGGCAGTTTTGCATCCAAAATAAAAAGGAAATAGGAGAGAATATTTCATTTGACCCTTTTATAAACCTGCGTATAAAGAGAGCAAAGCTTTTTGTTAAATATCAGCATATTAACTATTCATTTTCAAATATAAAAACCTACCAGGCACCCTATTATCCTTTACAGGATGCTGCTTTAAAGTTTGGAGTGCAGTGGAGGTTCTATGATTAACTGGTATCGGTATTTAGTATCAAGTTGAATTAAAACCAAGTTTATGAATATAAATTTATTTTTATTTTAAATTTATATAAGGGAATTCAATAATTTTTTTTATCTTTACACTACTAATTTCAAATGGTTAAATCAATTCTATATGAAAACTTTAAGCTTAAATATTATAATAAGCATTTTGGTCTTTGCATCAATGCAAATATCCTGTAAAAAGGATAGTTCTCCACCTGCAAATAATAATAACAATAATAACGGGCAGGTTGTTTATTTCACTTTAAATGAAAAGAAGCTTAGCGGTAATGATAATATTTTTGGTTTGGAACTTTTTAAGAAATTAAGCAATTCGAAGTCTTTGAATGAAAACCTCATGATTTCACCTTTAAGTGTAGCGCTTGCGCTTGGTATGACATATAATGGTGCTGACGGGACTACCAGGACTGAAATGGAAGAAGTTCTTAATCTTAATGGTATGTCAGTAACTGAGATCAATGAATCTTACAAGGGTTTGATTGATAAGCTAAAATCACTTGATGCTAATGTGGTTTTCAATATTGCAAATTCAATATGGTACAGTAACACATTTTCTGTATTGCCTGATTTTCTTAATACTAACAGTATTTATTTTTATTCAGAGGTTACCCCGCTTGATTTTTCTCAGAGCGATGCAAAAGATATTATTAACAAATGGGTAAGCGATAAAACAAATAAAAAAATTGAGGAGATAGTTGATGATATAAGTCCTGAGACAGTAATGTTTCTTATAAATGCAATATATTTTAAGGGGATATGGAAATACACCTTTGATAAAAAAGAGACAAAAATTGCTCCGTTTTATATGGAAGATGGCAACACTAAAGATGTAAAGATGATGAAACAGAAGGTGGCTAAAATCAAGGTATTCCAGAATAACCTGTTTTCTGCAGCAGAATTGCCATACGGTAAGGAGCAGTACAGTATGATTGTTATGGTGCCTTCAGGAGATAAAACAGCAAATGATATAATCAGCCAGATGGATGACAATAACTGGAATTTGTGGCTGAATTCTTTTTATGAAGCGCCGGATTCTTTCACTGTAACTCTTCCCAAGTTTAAATTTAAATATGAAAAATCACTTAAACAGATATTATCAGATATTGGTATGGGCATTGCTTTCAGTGATATGGCAAACTTTTCAAAAATAAATTCTTCAGCAGACCTGAAAATTTCTGAAGTAAAACATAAGACCTATATTGATGTTGATGAGCAGGGGACTGAGGCAGCAGCAGTAACCTCTGTAGAGATAATCAATACATCCTGGACTTTTGACAACCTAAGAGCTGATCGACCTTTTCTTTTTGTTATTAAAGAAAAACAAACAAATGTAATCCTTTTTATTGGAAAGGTTGCAGAGCCGGTTTATGAGTAGTTCATTGGTTCATTAGTTCACTTGATTATACAACCAAATTTACCTGTTAAAAATTAAAATAAGAGCAAAATATATAATTATAGTTTTTGTTATACATTTGCACCTTTTTATAATTGTTAAATAATTAACAATAAAATATAAACTACTTAAGAAGAATATAAATTATGGCTAATAAAAATGAAAAAGGGAAAAAGTATGTATACTTTTTCGGAGGAAAGAAAGCTGAAGGCAAGGCTGACATGAAAAATTTGCTAGGAGGTAAAGGTGCAAATCTTGCAGAAATGGTTAATATCGGACTGCCAGTACCGGCAGGTTTTACAATCACTACAGAAGTTTGTACAGCTTATTATGACAATAATAAAAAATATCCTAAAGAATTAAATAAACAGGTTCTTGATGCACTGAAGAAAACTGAAAAGGAAATGGGAGCAATATTCGGAGATAAGAACAATCCATTGCTTGTATCAGTTCGTTCGGGAGCAAGAAGCTCTATGCCCGGCATGATGGAGACGGTGCTTAATGTAGGTCTTAATGATATTACACGTGAAGGGTTGATAAAGAAAACAAAGAATCCACGTTTTGTATATGACTCACAGAGAAGGCTGATACAGATGTACTCAGATGTGGTTATGGAAAAAGCTGCCGGACTGGAACCAAAAGAAGGACAGGGTGTTAGAGTTCAGCTAGAAAAAGAGCTTGAGAAGATGAAGCATGCAAAAGGTGCAAAAAGTGACACAGACCTCACAGCAGACGACCTGAAAAAGCTGATAGAAATATACAAAAAGAAGGTAAAAGAAGTCCTTGGCAAGCCATTTCCTGAAGATCCAATGGAACAGATGTGGGGTGCAGTAGGCGCAGTTTTTCAGAGCTGGATGGGCAAAAGGGCTATATCTTACAGGGCAATTGAAAATATTCCTGCAAAATGGGGAACGGCAGTAAGCGTACAGTCAATGGTATTCGGGAATATGGGAGAAACTTCTGCTACAGGAGTTGCCTTTACTAGAAATCCTGCCACAGGAGAAAATTATTTTTATGGAGAATGGTTAGTAAATGCACAGGGTGAAGACGTTGTAGCAGGTATCCGTACGCCAAACCCTATTAATGAAATAGGCAAGGGTGAACATAATAAAAAATTAGTTTCGCTTGAGAAAGCTATGCCTATTGTTTATAATGAGCTTCATAAGATACAGAGACTTCTGGAAAAGCATTATCATGATATGCTTGACGTAGAATTTACAATACAGGATACAAAACTTTACATGCTTCAATGCCGCGTAGGAAAGCGTAATGGTCCTGCTGCAGTAAAAATGGCACTTGATATGCTCAAGGAAAAGCTTATCACAAAAGAAGAAGCAGTTATCAGAGTTAAGCCTGAACAATTTGATGAATTATTACATCCAATCATTGACCCTGCAGTTGAACTGAAAACCAAACCTATAGCAAAAGGACTTCCAGCAGGTCCGGGCGGAGCAAGCGGACAGATAGTATTTAATTCAATAGATGCAGTGGAATGGAAAAAGAAAGGGAAGAATGTTATTCTTGTTCGAGAAGAAACCAATCCTGAAGATATTGACGGAATGCGCGCTGCAGTAGCTATTCTGACAGGAAGAGGCGGAATGACAAGTCATGCTGCACTTGTAGCCCGCGGTTGGGGAAAATGCTGCATAGTAGGTGCAGGCTTATTAAAGATAGATGCTCATAAAAAGACAATGTCAATTGATAATATTGTTCTTAAAGAAGGCGATCTGATAACACTTAATGGTTCAAAAGGATATATTTATCAGGGAGCTTTGCCAATGAAAAAAGCTGCAGAAGATAATCCTGATTTCAAAGCATTCATGAAGTTATGCGATTCATTACGCAGGATGAAAATCAGAACCAATGCAGATACACCTGAAGATGCTGCAAAAGCAAGGAGTTTTGGAGCTGAGGGTATAGGTCTGTTCCGCACAGAGCATATGTTCTATGGAAAGAATTCTGAACAACCATTATTTTTGCTTCGAAAGATGATTGCTTCCAAGAATGAAGCTGAACGCAGAAAAGCACTTGATGAGCTATTCCCGTTTGTGAAGGAAGACATGAAAGCTACACTCAAGGCTATGGACGGATATCCTGTAACTTTCAGAACCCTTGACCCGCCATTACATGAGTTTGTCCCTAATAATATTGAAGAAAGAAACAAGCTTGCAAAAAGCTTAAATATATCTGCTGATGAATTCAACAAGAGGGCTGAGGCACTTCATGAAAACAACCCAATGATGGGTCATCGCGGAGTTCGTTTAGGTATAACTTATCCTGAAATTACTGAGATGCAGGTAAGGGCGATCTTTGAAGCATCAGCAGAATTACTCAAAGATAAGAAGAAACCATTTCCGGAAATCATGATACCTGTTACATGTGCTGCAACAGAGATTAAACATCAGTTTGATATAATAAGCAAAGTTTATAAAGAAGTTATTTCCAAATTCAAGATAAAAGAGGTTAAGCATCTTGTAGGTACTATGATAGAAATACCGAGAGCCTGCCTTACTGCTGATAAGATTGCAGAATATGCAGAGTTCTTCTCATTCGGCACCAATGACCTCACACAGATGGGCTTTGGCTTCTCAAGAGATGATATAGGAAGTTTTCTGCCTGAATATCTTGATAAAAAGATATTACCTAATGACCCTTTCAATATTCTTGACCAGGAAGGTATCGGACAGCTGATGGAAATAGCTGTTAAGAAAGGCAGAAGCACCCGCAAAGACATTAAGATTGGTATTTGCGGAGAGCATGGCGGTGAACCTTCTTCAGTTAAGTTTTGCGATTCATTAGGGTTCAGCTATGTAAGCTGTTCACCATTCAGAGTGCCCATAGCCAGCTTAGCCGCAGCTCAGGCGACAGTTGAAGAAAAAATTGCTTCTAAAAAGAAAAATAAGAAATAGGAATTATTAATATACATAAATCAACCCCTTACAATATACATAATGTAAGGGGTGTTTATTTTAAAAAATCATTTAATTTGCAAATTAAACTTATAGCTTTCTCTTGATATTTTCATTGCTTCAATATTTAAAGTATAAAATTTATGAGTTGTAATTGTTGTGGAGGTCATTCGGAATCTGAACCTGATATTGATTTGTCGGTATACGGAATAAATAATGTAAAAGAAATATTTTATAATTTATCCTATGATGAACTGTTTATACATGAAACCGATTCAAATCTTGAGGGTTTTGATAAAGGTTTTGTAACAAGCACCGGTGCTGTTACTGTTGACACAGGAATATTCACAGGACGTTCGCCAAAAGACAAATATATTGTAAAAGAAAGCGAATCGGAAAAGCATATATGGTGGGCAGCACCGGGCAGAAAAAGTTCGGATAACAAACCCATATCAGAAGAAGTCTGGAAACATCTGTCCGGCTTATCCCAAAATCAGTTGAGCGGAAAAAAGCTTTATGTAACAGATGCATTTTGTGGCACCAATCCAAACACAAGATTAAAAATAAGAGTTATTTCAGAGGTTGCCTGGATGTCGCATTTTGTTAAGAATATGTTCATAAGACCGACAGAAAAGGAACTGGATGATTTTCAACCTGACTTTGTCCTTCTGAATGCTTGCAAAACATCAAATCCAAAATGCAGAGAGCAGTCATTGAACAGCGAAGTATATGCTGCATTCAACATTAAAGAAAGAATGGCAGTAATAGGCGGAACCTGGTATGGAGGAGAAATAAAGAAAGGAATGTTTTCTATAATGAATTACTTCCTGCCCTTGCGAGGAATTGCTTCAATGCATTGTTCAGCCAATATGGGTAAGAAAGGTGATACTGCAATTTTTTTCGGTCTATCAGGTACAGGCAAAACAACTTTGTCTGCAGACCCCAAGAGATTACTTATTGGAGATGATGAACACGGCTGGGATGACGAGGGTATCTTCAACTTTGAAGGAGGATGTTATGCAAAATGTATTAACCTGAGCAAGGAAAACGAACCGGATATTTATAATGCAATAAAAAGAAATGCTCTGCTAGAGAATGTAGTATATGATAAAAAAACGGGTGAAATAGATTTCAAGGATGCTTCAAAGACAGAGAACACCCGTGCATCTTATCCGATTTATCATATAAATAATATAGTAAAACCATTATCAAAAGGAGGCCATCCAAAAAATATAATTTTTCTTACGGCAGACGCATTTGGAATTTTACCACCTGTTGCAAAACTAACATATGATCAGACAATGTATCATTTTCTAAGCGGATATACTGCCAAGGTTGCCGGAACTGAGAGAGGAATAAAAGAGCCGACTCCTACTTTTTCATCATGCTTCGGAGCAGCATTTCTGTTATTGCATCCGACTGTTTATGCACAGGAATTAGCTGAAAAAATGAAACAGCACAACTCCTCAGCATATCTGGTAAATACGGGATGGATAGGAGGTCCATATGGAATCGGCAAAAGAATAGACATACCATCTACAAGAGCAATAATAGATGCAATACTTGAAGGGACTTTGTTAAATACAGAATATGAAGAACTACCTGTATTTGGATTACAGATTCCTAAAGCAGTAAGTGGTGTTGACAGCAAATTACTGAATCCAAGAAATCTTTGGGTAAAAATAGAGGATTGGGATATAGCAGCTAAGTCACTTGCTGAAAAGTTTATAAATAACTTTAACAATTTCACTGACAATGATGAAGGTAAAAGAATAGTTGTTGCAGGACCAAAAATTGATTAACAGATAATCAGATTTTAGGAAGATTTTTTTATTTTGTTATAATTTTTTATTTTTGCATTTCAAATAACAATTCATATGGCAACAGGAAAAGTAAAATTTTTTAACAGAAGAAAAGGCTTTGGTTTTGTTGTAGATGATGAGACCCAGGTTGAAATTTTTGTTCATGTAACAGGCTTAATCAATAAAAATCTCATTCTCAAACCAAGCGATAGTGTTTCTTTCGAAATATTGGATGATGCTGAAGGTAAGAAGAAGGCAGTAAATGTTGAAAAACTTTAACTGTATTTATCAGATAATTCGCAGATAAATTTATTTCAAGAAGCTCCTGAAATTGCTTCATTGAGTTTATTATATTTTAAGATTATTAATTAGTTACTTCCTTTTTCCCAATTTGTCTGTTTTTATTTAATTTAGCATTTTATAATAAATACAATACATTATGAGCAAACTAAGTCATACAGATGAGCAGGGTAAAGCGAAGATGGTTGATATAAGTGATAAAATCCCTCAAATCAGAATAGCAAAAGCAGAAGGGTATATTAAGCTAAATAAAAGCACATTAAAGCTAATAAGGGAAAACCAGATAAAAAAAGGGGATGTTTTGACAGTAGCTCAAATAGCCGGAATTCAGGCTGTGAAGAAAACATTTGAGCTAATTCCTCTTTGTCATCCTTTGCAAATTACTGACATTGATATAAAGGCAATAATAGATACAAGACATAAGACTCATGATACAGGATGTGTAAAGATAGTGTCAGAGGTTAAATCAACCGGTCAGACAGGTGTAGAAATGGAAGCATTAACTGCAGTCAGCATAGCATTGTTAACTATTTACGATATGTGTAAAGCAGTGGATAAAAATATGGTGATTTATGATATAAAGCTGTTAGAAAAGATGAAATCAGATTTATTAACTTAATAATTTGTTTATTAAAGGAGTTCTTGAGACCGCTTCGCTCTGTTATCTATTAGATTAATAGATTAAATTTTAATTTTGAAGAATCTTAGAATCACTCGAGAGCTCTATTGTTAAAAATAATATATCCAAAGCTGAAAAGAACAGAAAACCTGTTTTCATATAGATTTGCCTTATCATAATAATTAAGACCCAGGCTGATTGGACCGACAGGAGTTTGAAAAACTAACGCAGACATTCCCATAAAGTATCTCTTCTCGAAAGGTTTGCCGAGGGAAACAGTTGGGGGCATAGGGTATTTATTAGGGATATTGGAAGAGTTCTGTATTATTTCCTGATAAGGTATAAAAATAAAGCCTTCAATACGGAAGTCGAGGAATCTGGTAATCATATATATGTTTTTTAATCCTATTCCTAAGAAGTTATAAGCCCTGAAATGAGGATTAAATTCTGCTTTACTATTAGGAGTGGGTTGAAAGGCAGGCGCAGCAAGCAAACTTGAAGTATAATTTGTAAAATTATCCTGGTTTGAAAGACGCAATTCAGTATACAGACCCAATTTCAATTTACCAAAAGTTTTAAAATAATTTTCATAAGACAATTTGTATTGAAGCCAATTATGTGAATTTTTATTTATCGCTTTATCAAGAGAAGTTGAACCGGGGTAATTTGTTTCTTTACCTGAAACGTATCTCAATTCCATAATTAATCGTGTTCCCTGATTTGAGAATTGTTTATTTTTTAATGTATTTCTGTCATATAAAATTTCAGCTGATAAAAGGTTAAAAAAGTTCTGGTCAGTGGTATCAGCTCTAGTAAAATAATTTTTCTGATAATAATCTTTCCTTAAATGAGCATAAGTTGTTCCAATTTCAAACTTTCCTTTATTTCTGGCAGGTATGCCTAAATTCAGGTCTGAGTGCGTTTCTTTCTGTATAAGATATGATGGTGTTTTATCACTAAGAAAACTTTTTTGCATTTGAAAGTAATCCCAATGATTATAAGTTGTGGATGCTTTAAGATAAAAAGGTAATTTAGTTGAGAAGTCTATACGTCCTAAAATTTTGAATGAGTTGTAAAAACGGCCGAAGTATGAGTTAACATTAGCACTGAAAGCATTTGTAGAAAGAGAATTATACTGAAAACCAATAAATGCCTCATTAACAGGGCTTGAACTGACTATGCCACCAAACTGGGCAGCAAATCTCTTTTGTTTGGTCACATTTAAATACATATCATAGTATCCTGAATTTTTATTATATTGTAATATTGGGGAAATATGTTCAATTTTATCATCAGCAATCAGCTTATAGTAATTTTTTTTGAATTCTTTTAAGGGAACTTTGTCTGTTTTGTGTAAAAGATTTTTTAATACATATAGTTTCTGATATTTATTTACACCATCTACATATAATTTATCAATTATCAAAGAAGGTTTTTTATCGTTAAAAACTTTACGTTTTTTATCAATATCTTGTTTGGAAACTTTTTCAGAAACAAAGCCCTTAATATAATTGATACTGCGGATAGTCGAAACATAACCACTATCAATATAATTTTTTCTTTCATTAAAATCAGTGATATTATAATTATGCGGGACATTGGGTTCAATTATAATGCTGTTTTTACAAATAAGTGAATAATTTTTTCTGTTCATGAGCATGCTGTATATTTGTGACATAATGTCGTTTTCCCTTGGAGGTTGCACATTGAGTGCAACCTGACTACCTACAATAAAATCAGGGTTAAAATCATCATACACCACATCAGTCGGGAAATTGTTATACATACCCCCGTCAAACATCAGTTTATTATTAATCTTAATTGGTTTAAAATAAAAAGGCACTGTCATTGAAGCCCTGATAGCCAATCCCACATCTCCAGAATTAAAAATCACAGGTTTATTTTCAGTTATATCAGAAGCAACACATCGAAAAGGAACAAACAAACTGTCAAATTTATAATCAGAAACAGCGCTCGCACCAGAAAAAATCTCATTGAAAGCAAAATCCATTTGTACCGGAGATATTAAGTTACTCGGGAAGTTATATTTCCAGCCATTATTGTAATCAAATCTAACTGACACCCACGATGCATTCTGGTCAGGGGTTTTAAAATAATATAAATATTTTTCATCAATCTCTCCTGTTGCCCATCTTATCATTTCATCGCTCATGAATATTTTTTCAATACTATCCGGAGAATATCCGCTGGCATATAATCCTCCTATAATAGCCCCGATAGAAGTACCAGCAATATAATTAATAGGAATCTGGTTTTCTTCAAGTGCTTTAAGAACACCTATATGTGCAAGTCCTTTAGGACCTCCTCCGCTAAATACCACAGCAACCTTCTGCGAGTATAAAATAAAAGAATAAAGATTAAAGATTAGAAAAAAGCAAAAAGGGAATAATGATGATCGAAGAAGGCTCATTTGATCATAGGCTCATTGTTTTTTATTAAATTTTGTTCTTTATTAATTACCTCCTTGCCTTCCCTGTAACTCTTAACTTCCAAAAGATTACCTTTGCTGTCGTAAAGCTTGATAGTTCCATAACCATCCTGCAGGGTTCCCGGATCCATAGACTTCCCTGCGGAATCGAAATTAGAAATAACAGCCATCGGTCTTCCATTAAGTAAGATTCTTTCAGTCCAAAGCTGTCCATTAGGGTGATAAATTCTTTCTGGTCCGGAGAGTTTTCCTAATTTGTAAGAATATTCTGCATCAAGTATGCCATTTTTATATTTTTTCTCTATGTTTAAAAATCCTTCATTATCAAAAAATTTAGCAGAACCGTCAAGATTTCCTTTAATATATTTCACTTTACTTTTTAAAGTCCCATTACTATAATATTCAAAGTTGAAATAGCTATTTTCAGCTTTATTGATGAATTCTTTGACAATTTTATTATTTCCATTTTCCCATTTTTCAAGCACTTTTACATTTGGATTTTTTTGTTTACATGATGTAAACAATGAACAATTAATCCCTAATAAAATTGAGAAACAAATTACAAGTATGTATTTCATAAAAAAAGCATTAAAATTTTGTGTAAAAATAAACAAATATTTTTTAATACTAAAAAATCAAAAAACAATAAAAAAAATATTTAAGTTTGCAGTGTACAAATAGAAACCGAGGCTGGATTCTTGGAGTTGATTTTTTTACCACTACCTTCAAATTTCTTTATTATATGACCCCAGATAAAATTTTGTTTATAGATTCAGCTCATCCTGTGCTTAAAGATGAGTTAACTAAGCTGGGATTTAAGTGTGATTATTTTCCTGGATATACAAGAAATGATTATGAAAATTGTATAAAAGACTATTTAGGAATAATTATCAGAAGTAAGATAAAAATTGATAAGGTTATGCTTGATAAGGCTATTACCCTTAAATTTATTGGAAGAGTCGGCTCAGGTATGGAGAATATTGATATAGAATATGCCAAAAGTAAAGGAATTATATGTTTGAATTCTCCTGAAGGAAACAGAGATGCAGTGGGAGAGCATGCGCTTGGTATGTTGCTTTCTTTGATTAATAATATTTGTAAAGCTAACTATGAGGTTAGAAATGGAATTTGGGAACGTGAAGGGAATAGAGGCTTGGAAATAAAAGGTAAAACAATCGGAATTATTGGATATGGAAATATGGGAAGTTCTTTTGCGAAAAAGTTAAAGGGATTTGAGGCAAGAGTTATTGCATATGATAAATACAAGCAGGGTTTTACAGATGAAAATGTTCAGGAAGTTTCTTTAGAAACACTTTTTGAAGAAACTGATATTTTAAGCTTACATATTCCTCTAACAGAAGAAACAACATACATGATTGAAGATGAATTTATAAATAAATTTAGAAAAAACATTTATCTTATAAACACTTCGAGAGGAACTGTTATCAAAACAGATGATTTAGTTAAAAACCTAAAAAATAAAAAAATTCTGGGTGCTGCTCTCGATGTTCTTGAATATGAAGATACAACTTTTGAGAAACTGGAAACAGGAAACTGGAAACAGGAAGCATTCAGGTATTTAACAAAAGCCGAAAATGTTATATTAACTCCACATATTGCCGGCTGGACAGAAGAGTCAAAATATAAACTATCAATGGTGTTGGTAGATAAGATAAAGAAAATGCTGAATTATGGTTAGTAATTTTAACAAAAATACATTTGCATTTAAGAATTCTTTTTATCTTAGCCAAAA
>CAZMDE010000015.1:0-18797 GCA_964564355.1 uncultured Bacteroidales bacterium
AAGATTATTTATTTCTTTAAATAAATCTTTATTAGGGCAAACTGAGCCATTGATAAGTATATTGTTTTTCTCTTTTATTAACGGGTATTTGCTGCTCAGGTAGCTTTCAGTAAGTGTGGATGTTTTAGATTTGAGATATTCTTCCCATTTTTCTCGTATTGTCAGAATCCCCAGTCTTATGTCTGCTACTGGTCTTGTAAATGTCAAAGGAAGAAGGTCATCCCGGCTTATATCATCAAATAGTATGTAATTCATAATATATATTACATATAAAAAGTTAAAAAAAGCCCTTAAACTTTAAGGGCTTATATGCTTTAAATAATAAAAATTTAAAACTTAATGGTCTTATTTAGTATCTTTATTTTCTTGATTTTCCTTGTCTTCAGTGTGCTTTTTGTACCTGTTTTTGAATTTGTCAATTCTACCGGCAGTGTCAACAAGCTTCATTTTTCCTGTATAAAAGGGATGTGAGGTATTTGAAATTTCCAGTTTAATTAATGGATATTCTTTACCGTCTTCCCATATAACGGTGTCTTTAGTCTGAACAGTTGACTTTGTCAAAAAAGCATCACCATTAGACATGTCTTTAAATACTACCATTCTGTAGCCCTTTGGATGTATATCTTTTCTCATTTCTTAAATTATTTCAGCTGCAAAATTAATAAATCTTTTAAACGCCTGACAAACTAAGTGAAAAAAATAATTAATTGGCATTATTTTCTTTTGGGGGTTTAAAAATTTTATCTTATTTTCTATTTAATTAGTGTCTATCCCCCAAAGTGAAATCATTATCTTAACTAATCACTATTATCTTATTTTATTTTCTATTTAATTAGTGTCTATCCACAAAGTGAAATTATTATTTTAACTAATCATAATTATCTTAATAAATCAGTGTACTATTAGACATATATATTGACTTTAAGGACAAACACTAATTAGTAAAATATTATTCTGAAAAACAAAAAACCCCATCAATATCGAGTATTGACGGGGTCAAAAACATTATGAAAACAAAACAAATTTACTTTCCCGATGCAAATATACACACTACTTTCTTTACTGCAACAAAAATAATGTTAAAATAGAAAAAAAGGGAAATATGCCTATAAAACTCACATTAAGTCTATTAGATTTACGTAGTTAAAAAATATTAAAAAATCAAACAATTTTTTCTATTGCTTTTTTAAATGGAGGTAAGTCTTTCTTAATTATTTCCCATACTTCTTTTTCCAATACCCCGAAATAATCATGTGCAAGCACATTTCTGAAAGCATGAATCTTTTCCCAGTCAACATCTTTATTGTTATCCTTCAAGTCCGTGCTTAGTTTTCCGACCATTTCTCCAATAACAATAAAGTTCATTAATGTAGCATCAAATCTTAGATAATCTTTCTGAAATTGCTTTTCATAACTACACAAAGAAGTAAATTCTAATATTTTATTTACTGCTTATAAAATGTTCAATAATATGGAGTGGTCTCTTTTACTTATGCTATACATATATCGCTTCACTTAAAATCATTTCCCTGAAAACCGGCTTTATTGCCTGTTCATGACATATATCTACATTGATACTGAACTTTGATTTAATAATGCCCACTAGCTTTAATCTTTTTGAAAACAAGTCTTCAGCATTATCATCAAATACTACAAGAATGTCAATATCACTATCTGCCTTCTGCTCATCACGGGCATAAGAACCGAAAATACCTATCTTGACTACATTTAAGCTTCTACGAAAATTTTCCTTATTCTCTGATAAATAATTCAGTATGTCTCCCTTGGTGTACATAAATTACAAACTTTAGTAATTTTTTTACAAAGATAAAAAGAATTACTGAATTATCGACTGGGAAGCATGCATGAATACATTAATGTGAAAAAATAAAAATTCACGAATAAACATGACGAACTACCTGCAACGCTATCATTTTGTTATAGGCAGCTTATTTCATTCTTTAATAATTTTTCTAATTTCTCTCCCTTTTTCATTTGTAACTTCAACTATGTATATCCCGCTGTTTAAGTTTTTTATATCAATTATGTTTTTCTTATTAAGTATAGAATAATAAATTGATTGTCCATAGACATTTGATATCCTTAAATTAAATTGTGATTTATCATTTGTTTCAATCACAAGGTCATCTCTGACAGGATTCGGATAAATTTTTAATTCTGTCATCCTGAGCGAAGTCGAAGGACCTAATTCATCTATGCCTACCATCTCCGACAACGCTCGTTTCCAAACTCCTTTTCCATTTATTCCAGCAAAAAGATAATAATTATTTGCAGCAAGAGAATTAACTGTTTTCTTAATTAAACCTTCATTTTTTTCATTCCAGGTTTTACCAGTATCAACTGACATATATATACCATCTCTACTCGCACCTGCTATACCAAATTTCCCGCAATTCAACAAAGGTCTCATTCTAAAATTTTGATTTAACGTCCAACTTTGCGCATTATCATTTGATCTATAACCTTCTGCAAAAAAAACATTACCTATTTTTACCATTGAAGATATTACAGAATAGGATTCATCTTCTGTATTATATGGCAATCCCTGATTTGAACTCAACCATGTATTTCCAAAATCAGTTGATACATTGAGCCCCCAAGGATAACCTGAAGCAAAAAAATAGTTATCCTTTACATATACAAATTTTGCCTCATCATTGTTTTCAAAGCAATCTAATCCTTGCCAACTTTCCCCATTATCTTTTGATACATATACAAAACTATTTGCTCCACATGTTACTATTCTTGAACTATCTGCAGATATTGAATTTACCACCCAATAATAATTTAGTCCTAATGAATCCCAATTTTTTCCATAATCTTTAGATATATATAAATTATTACCGTTTGTGCCCGTAAAAACTCTTGTTTTAGTTGATGCAATCGTATTTATATATTTTGTATTAATTCCATTAACTTCATTTGACCAGCTACTCCCATTATTTGTTGACACATATATACCTCCTCCTTTACTTCCTGCAAAAATATTATCACCTATAGTTGTCATTGATTCAATATTAGCATAAATTAAATTTGTTTGCACAGTGTTCCAACTTTCTCCATTATCAGTAGATTTAAACATTCCATTTCCATCAGTTCCTGCTATTATGCTTGAATTTTTTTTACATAAGGACAAAACACTTCCTCCAGATATTCTATTTTCTAATTTTTTCCATTTTCCTCCATTATCATGGGATATTAAAATTCCATCATTAGTACCTGCAATAATTTTAGTTCTGTCTGAAATAATCGAAAATATTTGTTTAATCCTTAATCCAAAAGAACTCCAACTTTCGCCATTATTAGTAGATAAATATATTCCATAACCTTCTGTACCTGCTAATATACTATCACCTTTTATGTATAATGGAAGTACTGAAGTAATAGTAGTCTGATGTAAACCATTAGCAACTGCTTTCCAATTTATTCCGTTATCTGTTGATAAAAAAACCTTTCCTTCATAATGAGTTCCAACAAAAATGTTTTGACCATTAATAGCTAGTGATATGATAAATGTATCTGTTAGACCATTATTATATACATTCCAAATCAAACCATTATTGGTTGAAACAAACACCCCGCCTCCTTCTGTTCCAACAAAAATGTTTTCTCCATTTATTGCTATTGAATTAATTTTGGAAAACCCATATCCATTACTAACATTCTTCCAGCTATTACCAAAATCCTTCGATAAAAATACTCCTCCATCAGTTCCTATAAAAACATTATCAGTATTCACTGCAATTGCATAAATATCTTGAATATTTAAACCATTATTAATATCTTCCCATGTAACACCATCATCTGTAGACTTGAAAATTCCTTGTCTTAATGTCCCAGCATAAATATTTATTCCGTCTGTAGCTAAACTTGAAATTGTCCCCCCATACGGTCCATTCGTCTGCTGCCACTGAGCAAAAGAATACTGACCAATGAAAACTGATAACAGAAGACTGATAAGGAATAGAATTTTTTTCATCATGCTTTGATTTTCTAATAAACAAAAATACTAAAAGAAACTTAATGCTTTATTTAAAAACACTTATTCAGAAAAATAAATCCGGAAATTCTTTTGAATTACAACTAAATTTTTTTCACTAGAGATTATACCGATTAAAGTTATTATTTGATTTTCTATTTTTTCTCAGTGTAACTCTGTGATTTCTCAGTGCAACTCTGTGTAATAATTTTGTTTTAAAAGAAACTATTTTTTATTCGGTATAATCTTTAGTGTTTAGTTTCAAAAAATGGTGATTTTTTAACATAATAAATATAGTAGTGTGTTCTTTTTTTCTTATATTTGCAAATAGTTTGGGGTTTTATATTTTGTAATTTGAATTTCATATGTCTCCAAAAATTAAATTTAATTACATAATTATTTTTACAATCTTCGGTCATATAATTATGACTCTTTCCCACCTGCAAAATAAAATTTGAATGGTGTTCGAAAAGTGTTCCAATTGTGTTCCAATAGTATTCTAATGGTATTCTCCCGGTGCATACATTGATTATCAATAGCTTATCTATCGTGTCTACAGGTAGTACACACTAAATTGTCATTTTAATCCAACTGCATTAGCATCAACTACTTATTTGTTTTTTTACTAATGAACCAATGAACAAGTGAACTAATGAACCAATGAAATAATTTCCATTTCCCAAAAAAGTAATATATTTGAATTTAAATTAAGGATAAATATAATATGGATATTACTACAAAATATATGGGGCTGAATTTGAAGAATCCCATAATTATAGGCAGTTCCGGATTGAGCGGGAATATAAATAATATTAAAAAGATTGCTGATACAAATGCAGGTGCAGTTGTTCTGAAATCTATCTTTGAAGAGCAGATTCGTTTGGAGGCTGAGCAAAAGCTCACAATGAAAGATGATGAGAAACTGAAGCCACTACTTGAGGGATATGAGGAAATGCTTAATAACAGACCGTATGATTATGCTGAAGCACTTGATTATATCAGTAATTTTGCAAAAGAAGATACTTTGAGTGAATATCTGAAGTTTATCAGCCTGACTAAGAAAACCCTTAATATACCTGTCATTGCAAGCATCAATTGCACAACTGCTTATGAATGGCATTATTTTGCAAGACGCATGGAAGAAGCAGGAGCCGATGCCCTGGAGCTTAATGTTTATATTCTGCCTTCTGACCTGAAAAACACAACAGAAAAAATTGAAAAAGTTTATACAGATATTGTTGAGGCTGTTAGGAAACATGTAAAAATTCCTTTTTCTCTTAAAATAGGGTATTACTTTACAAACCTTGCAAATAAAGTTGTTGAACTGTCAAACAGCGGGGTCAATGCACTGGTCTTATTCAACAGACCATATTCCCCGGATATTGACATTGACACTTTTGAAGTAACTTCAGGCAATATATATAGTTCAGCTTATGAATATGCCCAGTCACTTAGATGGATTGGAATCCTCTCTGGTAGGGTTGGTTGTGATTTATCTGCTGCTACAGGCGTTAACAGTTACCAGACAATGATAAAACTTCTCCTTGCCGGTGCAAACAGTGTTCAGGTGACCTCTGCCTTTTATAAATATGGCTTTACCATCATAGATGAAATGGTTGAAGGGCTTGAGAAATGGATGAAAGCTCATAACTTTAATTCCATTAATGACTTCAGGGGAAAAATGAGCCAGGCAAATATTGAAAATCCTGCTGACTACGAAAGAGTGCAATTTATGAAGCTGTATTCTAAGATAGTTTAATTAGTTATGAGTTGGTAGTTCGTAGTTTTTAAATATAATAAATTAAGAAGAAAGATGATAATTAGCTCAAACCTCATTTATTACGAACTCCGAACTAATAACTCTGAACGTAAATTGATAAATGTCAATGGTTATTTTAATATAAAAATCGTAAATAAGTATAATTTTGCCTGAATTTTATTGTTAAATTATTCACAATAGAATTTATGTATAATCGTTTTCCCTTTTAAATATTGTATGTCAGAAAATAACAATCATTTACATAAAAAAGAAAATCCTTCATTAGCATATCAGGTTCTGGAGCATACTGGTGTATCGGAATCAAGATGTTATCAGTGTGGAAAATGTACTGCGGGCTGTCCTCTTGCATCTGATATGGATTTTCCTCCGGGAAGATTATTAAGGATGCTTCAGATAGAAACACCAGAGATGGATGAAAAGATATTACGTTCTCAAACAATTTGGTTATGCATTTCATGCGAAATGTGCATTGGACGCTGTCCCCAGGAAGTAGACCTGCCAATAGTAATGGATTTCCTCAGACAAGAATCAGTACGTCAGAAGAAAGCAAACCCTAAAGCTAAAAATATAATTAAGTTTCATAAAGCATTTCTTGACTCCATCAATTATACAGGCAGACTATATGAAGTAGGTCTGATAGCTGATTATAAAGCAAGGACAATGAACCTGGCTCAGGATGTTGCAATTGCACCTACAATGTACATGAAAGGCAAGTTAAATCTGATACCTGATATGATAAAGGATATCAAAAATGTTAAAAGTATATTCAATAAAACTATAAAGAAAAGGGAGGAGAAAATATGAAGCTCGGGTTTTATCCTGGTTGTTCGCTTGAAGGCTCATCCCGGGAATACAGTGAATCAGTAATAGCGCTTGCTGCTAAATTTGATATTGAGCTTGTGCAGGTTCCAGACTGGAATTGTTGCGGAGCAACAGCAGCTCATAATCTTAATAAAGAACTTGCCCTTTCTTTGCCTGCACGAATTCTTGCATTAGCTGAGAAAGCCGGGCTTGAAGATGTTGTTGTTCCCTGTGCTGCCTGCTATAATAAGCTTACTGTTACCAAACATGAGCTGGAAGCAGATGCTGACCTGAAGAATAAGGTTAAGCAGATAATTGGTATGGATTATAAAGGAACCACAAATATCCTTAACATCATACAGATGCTTAATAAATATATCATCGGCAATATTGAATATAAGTTAGAGGAAAAGTTCAATCATAAGGTTGCCTGCTATTATGGATGCCTTCTGGTAAGACCTCATAAGATATTGAATTTCGACAGACCTGAAGATCCACAGACAATGGATATTGCAATGAGAAAAATTGGTGCAGAGTCAATTGAATGGGCTTTTAAAACAGAGTGTTGCGGAGCTGGCTTTTCAGTATCAAGAACTGATGTGGTAAATAAATTAAGCGGAAATATTATTGAAGATGCTATTCATCGCGGAGCTGAAGCAATAATTGTTGCCTGTCCTATGTGTCATTCAAACCTTGATATGCGCAGACCCGGAATTGATAAGTATCTCGGACATAAAACTGATATACCAATATTATATATCACTCAGGCTATAGGATTAGCATGCGGGATAACTGAAAAAGAACTTGGTATTCAAAGACATTTTGTCCCGGTTAATTTTTAACTTAAAATAATATAATATAAAAAGTAAAATTTGATAATCTTATAATCTGAATATGGCTCGAATAGGAGTTTTTGTTTGTCATTGCGGAGAGAATATAAGTGCAACTGTTGACTGTAAAAAGGTGGCTGATGCAGCTGCTTTATTACCCGGAGTTGTGCACAGCGTTGAATATAAATACATGTGTTCTGACCCGGGTCAGAATTTAATTAAGGATGCTATTAAGGAGCAAAAGCTGACTGGAGTTGTTGTATCAGCATGTTCACCTCGTATGCATGAACCTACATTTCGCCGCGCATGTTCAGAAGCAGGGCTTAATCCTTTTCTCTGCGAAATGGCTAATATAAGGGAACATTGCTCATGGGTGCATGATAAAGGCGATCTGACAACACAAAAGGCAATAGATATAGTAAGGTCAACTGTTGCAAAAGTAAAACAGAATGAACCGCTTCATCATATAATGGTTCCTGTTACCAAAACTGCTCTCGTAATTGGAGGTGGCGTTGCAGGGATTCAGGCAGCGCTTGACATTGCCAATACTGGGCATAAGGTAGTCATGGTAGAGATGGAACCTTCAATTGGAGGAAACATGTCACAACTTTCTGAGACATTTCCTACACTTGACTGCTCGCAATGCATTCTGACACCACGAATGGTAGAGCTTGCTCAGCATGAGAATATCACTTTGTATTCTTATTCTGAGATTGAAAGTCTTGAAGGTTTTATTGGTAATTTTAAAGTTAAGATTCGTAAAAAGGCAAGAAGCCTTGATGAGAAGGCATGTACAGGCTGTGGACTCTGTATTACCAAATGTCCTCAGAAGAAAATACCAAACGAATTTGAGGAGGGACTTGGTAACAGACCTGCAATCTATGTCCCTTTTCCACAGGCAGTACCCAACAGACCGGTTATTGACAGGGAGCACTGCACTTATTATTTAAAAGGGAAATGCAAGATTTGCGAAATAGTTTGCCCTACAAAAGCTATACGCTTTGACCAGCAGGATGAGATAATTGATCTGGAAATAGGAGCAATCGTTCTTGCAACAGGTTTTGATATTAAGAGAACAGACTTTTTCCCTGAGTATGGTTATGGGAAATATAAAGATATAATTGACGGACTGCAATTTGAGAGATTAGCCTCTGCATCAGGTCCTACGCAAGGCGAAATACGTCGTCCATCTGATGGGAAAATACCAAAAACAGTTGTATTCGTTGCCTGTGCAGGCTCAAGAGATGCAGCAAAAGGAATTGAATATTGTTCAAAGATATGCTGCATGTACACCGCAAAACATGCAATGCTTTATAAGCATAAAGTTCATGATGGCACTCCTTATGTTTTCTATATGGACATTAGGGCAGCTGGAAAGAATTATGAAGAATTTGTTCGCCGTGCTATTGAATCTGATGGTGCAAAATATGTAAGAAGCAGGATATCCAGGATATATGAAAGAGATGGAAAGCTCATAGTTGTTGGTGCTGACACATTAAATGGCGGACAGCAAATGCAGATTGAAGCTGACCTTGTTGTTCTAGCTACTGCAAGTGTTGCAAATACAGGTGCTGAAGCGCTTGCCCAGAAAGTGCATGTTTCATTTGATGCTTATCATTTCTTCTCAGAAGCACATCCTAAACTAAAGCCGGTAGAGACAAATACTGCAGGTATATTTTTAGCAGGAGCCTGCCAGGCTCCTAAGGATATTCCCGAGTCTGTGGCAGCAGCTTCCGGTGCAGCTGTTAAGGTTGCAGCATTATTTTCACAAAAAGAACTGAAACGTGAGCCTATAGTTGCCGTTATCAACAGAATGGCTCCGCCTGCTTATTCAACATGTACAGGTTGTTTCCTTTGTGAAAAAGTATGTCCTTATCTTGCAATCGAAAGGGAAGAAATTAAATCAAGAGATGGAAATGTGATTAAGAGGCTAGCAAGGATAAACCCGGGACTTTGCCAGGGCTGTGGTACATGCGTGGCTCTCTGTAAGTCTAAATCCATAGATCTGGATGGCTATACTAATCAACAAGTATATTCACAAGTTGAAGCACTTTTAGATGAATTATGAGAATATTTTACCAATGAACCAATAAACTATGTCAGAATTTGAACCAAAAATAGTAGCTTTTGTTTGCAACTGGTGCACTTACGCAGGTGCAGACCTTACTGGCACAAGCCGTATAAAATATGCTACCAATGTCAAGATCATCCGTTTTCCTTGTACAGGAAGGATAGATTTTATGCTGTTGATGAAGTCATTTGCCAAAGGGGCAGACGGCATTATAGTTTCCGGTTGTCATCCGAGTGATTGCCATTATACTTCAGGCAACTTTCATGCAAAACGCCGCTGGATGGTATACAGGTCATTAATGCAATTTATGGGTATTGATATTAACCGTATTAAATTCACCTGGGTATCAGCAGCTGAGGGTGCTAAATGGGCAGAAGTTGTTAATTCAACAGTTGAAGAAATAAGGAAGCTTGGTCCTTATGAAAACTATAGGAATATTGCCAATAAAATCAATGAACAGATAACAACTACTAACTAAGATGAACGATCAATTAATAAATAAAGCAAAGGAGATTTTAGAAAGCAAGGCTGTCAGCATGGTTATTGGCTATGAAAAAGGGACAGAAGGTATAGCAAGACCTGCTTTCATAATGAAACCTGCAGATGCTGATAAATTAATATATAATGATAGCTGTAATCATAACCTGGCTCTTTTTCTGACAAAAGCAGAAATAAGAAAGGCAGGAAAGGTTGCTATTGTGGCACCTTGGTATGTAATGAAAAGCATAATGATACTTGCATCTGAAAATCAGGTAAGCGAAGATAAGCTTCTGGTGCTTGGTATTGGCACAGACGGAAGCCTTATTGATTTTAGTGGTTTTGAAGCTATAGAGAATTATATTAAGAAAAATCCGCGTGATTATAAGCCTGACGACAAAGCTCTGTTAGAAAAGCTGGATGCTATGAGCGAACAGGAACGATGGGACTTCTGGCAGAAGGAGCTTTCGAGATGTTTTAAATGTTATGCCTGCAGAGGAGCTTGTCCTATGTGCTATTGTTCTAAATGTACTGTTGATTGCACACAACCTCAATGGATATCTGTTCCTTCACATGAGCTCGGCAATTTTGAATGGCATATGATGAGAGCTATGCACCTTGCAGGAAGATGTGTCAATTGCGGTCAGTGCGGTGAAGCATGTCCACTTGATATACCGGTCAATATTCTTACTCTAAAGCTTTCAGAAGACATTGGTAAGAACTTCGGCTATGTTGCAGGCTCTTCAAGAAATCAGGACTATGTTCTGTCAACTTACAAACCAAATGATAAAGAAAATTTTATCGGTTAATCATGACAAAAGAAGAAAAAATAATAAGAAAAGACGCATTACCAAAGCTTTTTAACTTGCTGATTAAAGCAGATAAAAAGATAATTGCACCTGCAAAAAAGGAAGATAAAATAGAGTTTGCTGAATTAACAGATTTCAATCAGTTTACAGAGGATTATATACAGACTATACAGTCTGCAAAGGATGTGGTATTCCCTAAATACGATATGGTTCTCACATATAAAATAAATCAGAAAGAGGCAGTGATGAATGATGTTGATCTAAGATCTCTGCCTGAAACTATACTTTTTGGATTGCATCCCTGTGATGCTGCAAGCTTTGCTGTGCTTGATTCTGTTTTTTCATGGGAATATAAGGACACTTTCTTTATTGAAAGGATGAAGAGGCTGACTGTAATCGGACTTAGCTGTGCCAAATCTGATGCTTTTTGCTTCTGCACATCTGTGAAAGGGAGTCCCTGTGATACCAAGGGTAGCGACATTCTTCTTACCAAGCTTAATTCAGGTGATTATCTGGCGGAAATCATAACTGAGAAAGGCATGGCAATTTATAATCTTGCTCCTGAACTATTTGAGAAGGCAGTTGATTTTAATAAGGAAGAAAATGTTGCCAAAGTACCTGTAAAGTTTAATGCTGCTGTAGTTACCGAAAAGCTAAGAGATTCTTTTGAAAGTCCATTGTGGGTTATGCAGTCATTAAGATGTCTTGGTTGTGGTGCTTGTGCATATGTCTGCCCAACGTGTTCATGTTTTGATATGCAGGATGAAAAGAAAGGGAGCGATGGCTGCAGGCTTAAATGCTGGGATTCTTGCGGATTATCACAATTCACTCTGCATGCTTCAGGACATAATCCGCGTGATGAACAATATAAAAGATGGAGACAAAGAGTGATGCATAAGTTTTCATATCAGCCTGACAGATTTCAGATTTATGGATGTGTTGGCTGCGGGAGATGTTCACGTGCATGTCCTGTTGATATGAACATACAGGAACACCTGACATCAATTAACAATGAGCAATGAACAATTAAAAACTATCAACTATCAACGAACAACTATGAACGATAATATATATAAGCCTTACCTGATGAGGATTGAAAGTATAACTGAGGAGGCTCCGGAAGTTAAAACTTTCAGGTTAAAGTTTGTTAATGAAGAAGAAGGTAATAATTTTAATTTTAAGGTAGGTCAGTTTGCAGAATATTCTATTGTTGGAGAGGGTGAAACTACATTCTGCATTGCTTCTCCTCCAACAAGGAAAGGATATTTAGAATGCACTTTCAGGAGAGCAGGAAGGGTTACTTCTGCGCTTGCAAGTATGGATATAGGTGATGTCATTGGCTTACGCGGACCATATGGCAATATTTTCCCTATTGATGAATGGAAGGGAAAGAATTTACTTTTTATTGCAGGTGGTATTGCTTTACCTCCAATGAGAAGCGTAATCTGGAATTGTCTTGACCTGAGAGATAATTACAAGGATGTAACGATAATATATGGTGCAAGAAGCGTTGCAGACCTTGTCTATAAGAATGAGCTTAAGGAATGGGAAGAAAGACCTGATGTCAAGCTTATCACCACAGTTGACCCGGGAGGTGAAACTCCCGACTGGAAAGGGGAGGTTGGATTTGTTCCGACTGTTATCTCTAAAGTAAGTCCGTCATCTAAGGATACTATTGCAATTGTTTGCGGTCCTCCAATAATGATAAAATTCACATTACCTGTTCTTGAGAAATTAGGCTTTAGTGAAGAGAATATTTTTACTACACTTGAAAACAGGATGAAATGTGGTATAGGAATATGCGGGAGATGTAATGTTGGCAAACTATATGTCTGCAAAGATGGGCCTGTCTTTACTTTATCCCAGCTAAAATTAATGCCCCAGGAATATTAATTAATTATTTTTTTGCAAAAAAAGATACCTTTTCAAGTGAAGTAATAATATCATATTCTTCCAGATACACGTCTTCAGGAACATTTAATGGAGTGGAAGCATAATTCAGAATGCCTTTTATCCCTGCCTGAACAAGTGAATCTGCTGCTTCAGCTGCAGTATCCGGAGGCACAGTTAACACTCCTATTGTTATATCTTCTTTTTTTACAATTTTATTAATATCATCAATATGATAGCAGGTAACACCTGAAAACTTCTTTCCAACTTTTTCAGGATTATTGTCAAATACCGCCACAATTGACAGCTTAGTTTTTTGAGCAGACAAATAATTAATTATAGCTCTTCCCAGATTCCCAACTCCGACCAATGCAACCTTTTGTCCTTTCTCAGTATCTATGATCTTCCCTATCAATTCTATTAATCCGTTGATATTATAACCTTTTCTGTGGGTCCAGTTATAACCGATAAGCATAATGTCTCTTCTGACCTGCACAGGAGTTATATGCAGCAGGCTTGCAATTTCATGAGAAAAGATATGATCTTTTCCTGATTTGAGAGAGTTCAGCAG
This sequence comes from uncultured Bacteroidales bacterium, assembly GCA_964564355.1. Taxonomy (GTDB): domain Bacteria; phylum Bacteroidota; class Bacteroidia; order Bacteroidales; family JAGODS01; genus CAZMDE01. The sequence goes on from CAZMDE010000015.1 coordinate 13,230, forward strand.
TATTCTCCGATACTGACTTAAACGTTCGACTGTTTTATGAGGAAGGTTTTTCATTTTACTTAATGCAAGTGTATGATTAGTTTTTTTAATCATTGGTGATAAGATTTCTAAAGATTTCTTTCACCCTGATCAATATCTCATCATATCTTTTTTGTAATGGCTCAGTGAACTCATTACCAAAAGTTCTATCTTCAACTATTTCAACTGCAATAATATGAATGTTTTTTGGAATAACAAAACCAAGCTTCTCGCCAAATGCTAATGCAGTTAGAAATGAAGCGTCGTGTTGGCTTGATAAATGTGTGGTTTCCCTGAAGTCTGCCGGAGTATATTGATATATATCACCGGGAACACCATTCTTTGATTTAATTGCATCAATAATTATGACAGTCTCATATCCCTGTATGAATTCAAGAATGCCAAGCCCACCCATAAAGATATTCTCAAAATGGATACCAGGAGCTGTTAAATCTGTATATGTTTCGTTGAATGATCTCTGAATGTCATTCACAAGTCTTGGACCAATACCGTCATCCATTAGGACATCATTACCCAAGCCTAAAACCAGAATTCTTTTATCCTTGTTTGATGATTGTCGTTCGTTAGTCATTAAATAATATTTATCATTATTAATCCCGCAAAGGTCGGAAAAATAGTCGTACTATCTAATGACTAAATAAAAACTATAATCATGAGATATAATGGAAAACTATTCTCTTTAGCTTATGAGAATTGTTGTTTATGTTGCAGGGGATTCGTTTTAAAATAAAATAATGTGATATTGGTTATTTATGATTACTTATTATTTTTAAGAATTTAAAATGGGTGATTCTTATGGAATTTCTTCAGCCTGCTTTCCAGTTCAGGAAACTGCTGTCTGCTGACAAGCGATACGCAAGCCCGTAGACCTTCTGTATGTGTGCTGCCTGTTATGCCAAGCGAAATAGCGCTTATTCCATAATACAATAATTCTTCTATTAATCCCTCTCCAGAATAAGTTGGATACGAAACTGTAAAATAAAAACCATCTGCTATTGGTTTGTCAATATCCATATCGTAGACAATCTTAAAACCATTATCAGTAAACAGCTTCTTCATTATTTTAGCTTTCTCTCCATACTCCTTTACTTCTTTCACAAAATTATATTCTCCGTCATTTACAGCTTTTAACATAGCTACGAGCGCATATTGTGCAGAATGAGCTGTTCCTGCAGTTAATGAATATAAAGTGCCGAAAATCATTGCATGTCCAAACTGGTCTGTATTATAATAGCGTTTTAATTCCTGTGATTTTGTATTAAATATCTTATCAGAAATCACCATCAAACCTATTCTCTGACCTGCATAACTGAAAGCTTTTGAGCTTGATATAAAAAGAATATAATTGTCTGTGTATTTTGCAACTGTTGGCTGAAAAGGCGCAACACCAGGCACAGATATGTCATTACGAAAGTCCATGCCAAAATATGCCAGGTCTTCCATAATTATGACATCATATTTATTTGCCAGCTCCCCTATTGTTCTTAGCTCATCTTCTGTAAAACAAATCCACGATGGATTATTAGGATTTGAATAAAGTACGGAAGATATGTTGCCTTTTTTAAAATACGATTCCAACTTATCTCTTAGCTTTTCTCCTCTGAAATTATATATATCAAAGCATTCGTATTTATAATCCAGCATTTGCTGCTGTTGTTTATGAACAGGAAAACATGGGTCAATAAACAAAGTTGTATCCTTTACAGGATTGAGTCTGTGAATAGTAAAAAATGATGAATAGCTTCCCTGGCATGAACCAACTGTCGGTAAGCAATCTTTAGGAGCTATATCAATATCCATAAACAGCTTGCAGAATCTTGCTGCTTCTTTCTTCAGCGGAGGAATACCGTCAATATCTACATAAAGTGAAGCTACACCCTTATTCTTTAATGCTTCAATTTCTGCATCTACACCTATCTGGTTTGCTTTCAATCCGGGTATGCCCATTTCCATCCTAATAAACTTCTTGCCTGTTGCACTTTCTATATTATCTATCAGCCGCCTGATTTCCCTTATAGATGATTTGCCTACATTTATCAACCCGCTTTCCTGTATCTTAGACTTTACAATATCATAGTCTATAGGAGTGTCCTTTAGGTTTATAGTATCTGAATTATTATTATTCATAAAAATTATTGTTTAGTGGATTTATTCAAAAAATAATATATTTTAAATGTATTCATGTGCTCGCTTTGCTCTGTTAAAGATTTTCAAAAATAAAAATAATTACAATAACAGAATTAAAAAAATAAATTTATTCGTTATTAACCCTAAGAACGCCTTGAAAAATAATACCAACCCTATGTTTCTGAATTATAAAAAGTTAATATTAAAATCATCTGATACTAATAATTTATATAATTTTACATCTTTAATTTCCTAAAAAATATTCTTTAAACAACTGTTTTTATGAAAAAACTATTATTCCTTGTTTTTACTATTCACTGTTCACTATTAACTATTATTCGCAGAAATAGTTTTTATTTAATCGTGCTCATGCTTTCGCTTTGCTCAGGTCACTGTTTTAGTCAGTGGCAGCAGACAATTGGACCAACAAAATTTAATAACGCTATTATTAGCTTTATAGACATAAGCGGAACAAATATATTTGCTGCAAAATGGGGGGGTGGCTTGTTTTTATCAACTGATAATGGAGCAAGCTGGTCTGCTATAAACAATGGTTTGGACAGCTCTATTTTTATCAGCTCATTTATTGTAAACGGAAATAATATTTATGCAGGAACTTATAATAATAAGGGAATATTTAAATCTACTGATAATGGTGTAAGCTGGAATGTCATAAATAACACTTTGCCATCTATGGTTACTTCATTTGCTGTTAGCGGGGAAAATTTATTTGCAGGAACTTTAGAAAGGGGTGTGTTCTTATCCACTGACGGTGGGATAAGCTGGGATGCTGTTAATAATGGATTAACAGATACTCTAGTTAAATCATTAGCCATTAGCGGGACAAAGATTTTTGCAGGTACAAATAAAGGAGTGTTTCTGTCAAGCGATAATGGAAATAGCTGGAATTCCATTGGTACAGGTTTGCCAATTAATATCGGGATTAAAACATTAGCCATTAGCGGGTCAAATATTTTTGTAGGGACATGGGGGCACGGAATATTTTTATCAACTGATAATGGGGCAAGCTGGAATGAAGCGAATAATGGTACAACCAGTGATCAAATCTGGACATTTATGATAATCGGAAAAAATATATTAACAGCTACCGAAGGTGGTGGTGTATTTTTAACAATTGATAATGGTGAAAGCTGGACTGCGGTGAATAATGGATTTCTTGAAAATCGCCCCAGCATCTGGTCATTAGCCATATACAACAATGATATTTATGCTGGTACTGAAAGCTATGGTGTCTGGAAACGTCCATTATCTGAAGTGATAACAGGGATGAATGTAACAGAAAGTCAGAAGTCAGATATCGGAATAAAAATCAATCCTAATCCGGTGGAACAGAAAACAAAAATCAGCTACCAGCTGCCGGTAAAAAGTAATATAAATATATCTGTTTATGATATTACCGGCAGAAAAGTTGCAACTCTTGTTAATGAAGAAAAGGAAAAAGGAGATTATTCAATTTCATACAATACCTCTAACCTTAGCAGTGGATTATATTTTGTGAAACTCCAAAATAATCAATCAGTAATCTTAACCAAATTTATTAAACAATAAAACTATGAAAAAAGTAATTCTATTTTTATTTTTAGCTTTCATCTTTCATCTTTCATCTTTCAACTATGCTTTTGCTGAATGGCAACAACCAAATGGTCCATGCGGAGGAACTATTTATTCTATTGCTGCAAGCGGGTCAAATATATTTGCAGGTACAAAAGACGGAGTGTTTTATTCAACCAATAATGGCGCAAGCTGGTCTAATGTGCTGCCTAATACTGCTATTTTGTCTTTAGCCATTAGCGGTTCAAATATTTTTGCCGGTACTCTATATAACGGGGTATTCTTATCTACTGACAATGGCGCAAATTGGGCTACTGCTAATAATGGATTGACTATCGGTTATATAAAATCATTAACTGTTAAAGGGACGAATATTTTTGCCGGTACTGGCGGAGGAGGCATATATTTATCTACAAACAATGGCACAAGCTGGGCTGCTGTGAATGAAGGCGTATATAATACTGATATATCCTGTATAGCTGTTAGCGATACTAAAATTGTTGCTGGTAGCGGAGGGGTATATTTATCAACCAATAATGGCACAAGCTGGTCTTTAATTGGGATGGACAACAATACTATTTTATCATTGGCTATTAGCGGGCAAAATATTTTTGCAGGAACTCTGAGTGAAGGCATATTTTTAACAACTGATAATGGAACAAGCTGGACTGCTGTGAATACAGGTTTGCCTTCTAATTCAAAAATTCTGTCATTTGCCATAAGTGGCTCAAATATCTTTGCCGGTACTGCGGCTGGCGTATTTCTATCAGACGATGATGGCAAAAGCTGGACTTCTATGAGTGATGGTTTTACTTATACTTACATCCATTCCTTAGCTCTCAATGGGTCAAAGATTTTTGCAGGTACTGATGGTGGAGGTCTTTTTTTATCTGATAATGACGGTACGAGCTGGATTGAAATGAATAACGGCTTGACCAATAATTACATTCAATCATTTGCTATTGCAGGGAATAACATTTATGCAGGAACTACCGGAGGAGGAGTCTTTTTATCTGATAATAATGGTACAAGCTGGTCTTCAAAAAAAAGCGGGTTAACTGATACTTATGTTCAGTCAATGGTATTAAATGGTGCAGACATTTTTGCAGGAACTTACGGAGGTGTTTTTTTATCCACTAATAATGGCACAAACTGGAAACCCAGGAATAGCGGCTTGAATAATACCACTGTTTCATCATTGGCTATAAATGGAACAAATATTTTTGCAGGAACAGGATATAATGGTGGTGTATTTTTATCAACTGATAATGGCACAAAGTGGACTGCTGTTAGTGATGGTTTGACTAATAAAGATGTCCTTTCCTTAGCTGTTAAAGAAACAAATATTTTTGCAGGAACTAAAGGCGGAGTATTTTTATCAACCAACAATGGAACAAGCTGGAATGCTGTAAATAATGGGTTACCTGACAATTCTAATATTTGGTCAATAGCTATTAATGATAATAATATTTTTACCGGCACTGATGCAGGGGTATTTTTATCTGAGGACAATGGAGCAAACTGGACTCCTGTTAATAATGGTTTACCAAATAATGCCCCTGTTTATTCCTTTGCCACAAGCTGGATAACAATTATTGCCGGGACTTCTCAAGGGGTATATTTATCTACCAACAATGGCACAAACTGGACTTCAATTAATAAAGGATTGCCAGATAGCACTATTGTTACATCGTTATCCCTAAGCGGGACAAATATTTATGCCGGTACTAAAGGGTCAGGCGTATGGAACAGGCAGCTATCAGAAATCCTTGCTATCAATGAACCCCAAACTCCAAACCCCGATATCCAAATTAAAATCTATCCGAATCC
>CAZMDE010000016.1:0-10869 GCA_964564355.1 uncultured Bacteroidales bacterium
TAAGTATTCAGAATATATCATGATTCATGAGCTTGGGCATCATATGGCAGCATTAGCAGATGAATATTATACATCATCAGTTGCCTATGAAATTCCCAAAATTACAACTGAGCCATGGGAGAAAAATGTCACTGCCCTTTTTGATAAGAAGAACCTGAAATGGAAAGAACTTTTTGAAGAAAGCACTCCAATTCCTACACTTTGGAATAAAACTGAATTTGATAAATTCGGATACAGAATTCAGAAAACACGCGATAGTCTCAGAAAAGCTAAAGTTCCTGAAACAGTAATGGAAGCCTTATTCATGAAACAATACAATAAAGAAAACGAATTATATTCGAAAGAAAAATATAAAGATAAAGTAGGTGCATTTGAAGGCGGGAATTATATGGAGAAAGGAATATACCGACCACAGCTAGACTGTATCATGTTTACAAGACATATGAAATTTTGCAAAGTTTGTCAAAAAACCATTGAAAGCGTGATTGATGAATACGCAAAATAGTTATGAAGTAATTTTCAGAGTCTAATTTTTGGAATTTTTGTATTGCGGAGCTTTCCTGCCAAACACAGAGAAATGGACATATCTATTGGGGTTAAGCCGCATATCCTCAAGAAGTTTCTTGAGTTCATCAGCAGATGTTTGGATATTGTTGTATAGTGAATCATTATTTATAAGCATACCAATACTTCCCTTTCCTTTATTGATTTTATCAGTGATAACAGATATATCATTAATAACTTTATCAGTATTTTGAATAGTTTTAACCAAATTTACTTTTGCCAGAGAATCTGATATTGATGAAAAATTATTGATAATATTTGATAACTTAGCATTATTAGCTTTAAAATTATTTGTAATAGATTCAATATTTTCTGTAATTCTTTTTATACGGCTCTTTTCAGCGTCAACCATTGTATCGATATTATAAGTAACATTTGCTATATTTTTAATGGAGTATCTTATATCTTCAAAACTTTTCCTGAGATTTTCCTGTGTATTAGAATTAAGAACTAATCGAATGCTTGTAAGAAGAGTATCGAAAGATGACATGAGTTGTTCGGCTTTAATTTTCAAAGGTAATACCTGAGAGTTAACTTCCTCCTGTAATGATTTAGTCACTTTAGAAACGAGTGTATCACCTGACTTAGCAAACTTACGAGAATCCCCAAGTACTATTTCCACTGCTTTAGCACCAAGGAGATCTGAATTGATCACAAACATTACTGAATTATCCGGTATATTTAATTTTTTCTGCAATACAATCTTAACATAAACCTTTTTTTCATTACTTGGTAACAATCCCATTTCTTTTACTTTACCCACTCTAATACCATTTATAATAACAGGATTATCATTAAGCAAACCACTAACTCTGTCATAAATTGCAATATATTCTGTGCGTTTGCTGAATAAATCCTGATTCTTTAAAAAATAAACTCCCCAAAGAAATAAGGCTGTTATAACAACTACTACCAACCCTATTAAATATTCACGTTTTATATTAACATTGTTTGCCATTTGTTTATTGATATTATTATTTATTTTTATTTATAAGTTTTAAAGCTTCAGAAATACCTATTTTTTGTTCATTTACAAAAGCTATGATAAATGCATCCTTAAATCCGACTTCCTTTGCATGCTTAAGTATTTTTTTTGCATCGTCGAGATTTGATTCATTACCTACAGTATATTTATATAACCCGTTTTCAAAATAACTTCCTACTCCCTCCAATCCTTTAAATTCTTTTGACTTTTTTGATTTTTCTGTTGCGGCAGAATAAAATTGCACTTTAAAAATAACTAAAGTAATAGGGATAGCAGGTTTTATAATACTATCTTTTACATTTATCTTGCTAACAGTTTTCGGTTTATTTACTATTGTAATCCTACTACTGTCAACAATAGATTTTTTAAATGTGTCAGATGACAACAACTTAGAAATTGTTGGTTGTTTTAAATTATTTGCTGTTTCATTAATTGTTTGCTGTTTGTTATTTGCTGATTGAGTTGTACCTTCTAATTCATCCTTATATTCCTTAAAAGCCTTAAAGATAGAAAAAGCAATAGTATTTTGACCTTTTTCGGAATCGAGGAATACTTCTTCTTCACGATTACTTAAAAACCCTACCTCAACAAGCATGCTCGGCATATAAGTCTTCCAAAGCACAAGAAAACCTGCCTGTTTAACACCTCTATCAGTTCTACCGTTCTGAGCAAACTTATTCTCTATTTTTGAAGCAATGTTTAAACTCCTGTCAAGATAAGCATTCTGAAACAATGAAAAAATGATGTATGACTCAGGAGAGTTCGGATCAAACCCGGCATATTTTTTCTTGTAATTATCTTCTAACAGTATTGATGAATTTTCCTTCTTGGCAACTGAAAGGTTTGCTTCGCTTTTATGTAATCCCATGACATAAGTTTCTACCCCGTAAGAGTTTGCAGAGGGACTTGCATTACAATGAATAGATATAAACAGATCTGCCTTATTTTTGTTGGCTATCTCAGCTCTCTGAAATAATTCTATAAATTTATCATCATGCCTTGTATAAATTACAGTAACATCAGAATAATTTTTTTCAATATAATTACCTATTTTCAGAGCAATTGAAAGAGCAATATCTTTTTCCTTAGTTTTGGTTCCAACGCAACCGGGGTCTTTGCCCCCATGTCCAGCATCAATAACTACTTTTGTAACTCCATCCCCTTTTATACCTGCATAATTATGTGATAAAAGTAAAAAAAAACATATTATAGACAGCAAAGAGCGAAGAGTAAACCAGCGTTCGTGCATAATTAGATATTCAATACTTGAAATTAACCTTCTCACCTGATTATTTTACTTATTTTTGAACCTTCAAAATTATTAATTTTATTTAATATAATAAAATTTATTAAAATCATTGATTTAACAACTTGCTCTTCATACATATAAATATATTTCACATTATTCAAAAAAAACTTAACAGTTTTTGGCTGATGAAGATATTATTTGTATTTGCAGTTATAATTTCATTTTATACTGCAAATGCACAAGACTCTATTCAAAGCACTCAGGACTCTACTATTACAAATTTATTTTCAGGAGATAGTATAAATATAAAGAAAGATACAACTTTAAAGTCGGTTAATAAAGACCAACTCAAAGCAAAGGTTAAATATGCTGCTAAAGATTCTATAGTTGTAGATTTAAAAGAACACAAGATATATCTATATGGAGGCGCAGAAATAACATACGAAACTATAAATGTAAAAGCAGCACTTATTGAAATAAATTTTGGGAAAAACGAAATGTTTGCAAGTGGCATTATGGATTCTACAGGCAAGTTAGTAGGAATACCTGAATTTACAGAAGAAAAAGAGTCCTTCACATCGGATAATATGATATATAATTTTAAATCTAAAAAGGGGATTGTCAGACATCTATTCACAAAGGAAGGAGAAGGTTATCTGCACGGAAATAAAGTAAAGAAATTGTCAAATAATGTTACATTTATTAATACCGGTTCTTATACTACATGTGATAAAAAAAAACCTGATTATGAAATCAGATTTATTAAAGCAAAGGTGATACCTGATGATAAAATAATATGCGGACCTGCTTTGTTATTTATTGAAGGAGTGCCTGTTCCCTTAGGATTACCTTTCGGATATTTTCCAGTCAAAAAAGGCAGAAGGTCTGGTTTACTATTACCCTCTTATGGAGAAACTGCAAACAGGGGTTTTTATTTTGAAAATGGAGGATATTACTGGGGAATTAATGATTATTCGGATTTAAGCATAAGGGGAGATATTTATACAAGAGGTAGCTGGGCTACCAAAACAACTTTCAATTATAATAAGTTATATCATTATAACGGTTCTTTAGATCTAAATTATGCTTATAATAAAATACCTGAACCCAACTCAGATGTAAGCTCAGTTAATAAAGACTTTTTTATACGCTGGCTCTATAATCAAAGTGATAAAGCAAGGCCTCATAGTCGTTTCTCTGCAAATGTAAATGCAGGTAGCAGTAGCTACAACACACTTAATCCTTCGTCAACGAGCGATTATCTGACAAATACTTTCCAGTCAACAATTTCATATTCTACAGTTATTGCTGATAATTACAATTTCTCAATTAACATGAGACATATTCAGAATACACAGACAAAAGATATAAATATTACCCTTCCAGAAATCACTTTTTCTGCAAACAGGTTTTATCCTTTTCAGAAAAAGGAAAGGGTTGGAAAGCCCAAATGGTATGAAAATATTAGCATTAACTATGTCATGAATGCTAAAAACGAATTAAATACCAAAACTTCATATTTATTTACACCTCATGAATTAGACAGTCTCAATTATGGAGTTTTACATACCATAACTGCTTCGAGTTCAAATAAAATTCTAAAACATCTGTCATGGACAAATACATTATCTTTCAATGATAGATTTTATTTCGATCAAACACAAAAAGAGTTTAGAAATGATTCTGTAATAAGTAAAAAAAATAAAAGATTTTCATCTCCCTGGGATGTCAGTTATTCTTCGTCAGTCAGCACAAGATTATATGGAATATTCCAATTTAAACATGGACCTATTAAAGCTATAAGACATGTTATAACCCCTAACCTTGGGTTTTCTCTTACTCCTGGGTTTTCGCAATATTGGAAACAATACTATAATTCTGTTTATAAAGAAAACGTTTCTTATTCAGCTTATGAGGATAATCTTTATAGTACTCCTCCAGCTAAAAAATCAGGTATGTTGAATTTTAGTTTGTCGAATAATCTTGAAATGAAAGTTAAATCATCAAAAGATACAATTACAGGTTTTAAAAAAATTGTTTTGATTGAAAACTTCACAATTTCCGAATCCTATGATTTAGCAAAAGATTCACTGCAATGGTCAAGATTAAGTATGTCAGGTCATACAAGATTATTGAAAAATATTGATTTAAGATATAGCAGTATATGGGACCCTTATGTTATAGATTCATTAGGTAGAAACCGGAATAAGTTTGAATGGAACGTCAACAAACGTCTTTACAGACGCGAGAATACAAATTGGGGGTTAAGTATCAACTGGAACTTGAGCTCAAAATCAAAACCAACCGCTATTCCCAATCAACCAAAGACAGGAACCCAACAACCCATCATTATTGAAGGAAAAGATAAAAACAAACAACCCGAAACACCCGATAAAAATACAGAAATACCATCAACAGATTTCAATATACCGTGGAATCTGAATATATATTATACTTTTCAGTGGACTTCAAATTTCAATGCAGCAAAGAGAGATTTTACAAAAACTTCAGTGCAAACACTTGCATTTAATGGTGATATAAATTTGACAAAAAAATGGAAAATTGGAATAACATCAGGTTATGACTTTCAAAGTCATGGCTTTTCCTATACTTCAGTAAATATATATCGAGACCTACATTGCTGGGAAATGATATTTAACTGGATTCCTGTCGGATTCCGTAAAAGTTATAATTTCACACTACGCATAAAAGCGTCTCTGCTTCAGGATCTCAAACTTATTAAAAAGACAGACTGGCGTGACAAACAGTATTAATACTCAAATGGTGTTATACTTTTGCAAAAAAAGAAAATCTTTTGTAGGCAAGATAATAAATACCAAAGAAGACTGAATTAAATAATAAATCTCCTAATATTCCATTATTTAAAAATGGTAGTCCCATTGTATAACATGTCATTAGTCCAGTTAAATTACCTGTGTAATATGGGCTAAAATACCATACAGCAAAATTGGTAATAAGGAAGAATAAAATTGACGATACTAATGATGCTGAAAAAACAGTAAGAATACTGATTTTCTTTTTAACTATAAAACCAAGGAAAACTGTAAGAATAAATGAAAAATAAACAGCTAACATATAATTATGGAAACCTAAAAGCAGGTCGCTTAATAATAAAGATATCGTAGGAATTATAATAGCTAATACTTTCTTATTTAAATGAGCTCCTCCGAAAAGAGCAATTGCAGCAATGGGTGTAAAATTTGGCCAATGAGGAATCAGTCTTAATAAAGAACCAATAATAATCACTGATATTATAAATATAAATTCCAGAGAAATAATTTTATTTTTCATAAAAACAAAAGTAAATTTAATCAAAGAATAGGCTTTACAAAAATAATAGAATTATAAATAAGATGAAACTTATCAATGAAAAATTAATAAATCAATTAAACAACAATGCGTTTTTCTATATCAATAACATAACTTTTAAATTGTTTATCAGTATCCATCAGATTATTTACTGTTCGGCAAGCATGAAGGACAGTAGCATGATCTTTATTGCCACAATGTAAACCGATAGTTGTGAGCGATGATTTGGTTAATTTTTTTGAAAAATACATTGCAAGTTGTCTTGCCTGAACTACATCCCTTTTTCTTGATTTGGAAGCTATAGTATCAATGGTTAAACCAAAATAATCACAAACAACTTTCTGTATATAGTCTATTGATATATCTTTGGAAGTATTTAAAATGAACTTATTAATAATCTGCTTTGCTAATTCAAGATTAATAGTTTTCTTATTAAGTGATGATTGTGCTAGTATTGAAATATAAGCTCCTTCAAGTTCCCTGACGTTTGTTGTAATGCTGTATGCTATATGTTCAACAACATTTTCAGGTAATTCTGTTCCGTCATTATATATTTTATTTTTAAGAATCGCAATCCTTGTTTCAAGATCCGGGACCTGCAAATCAGCAGATAAACCCCATTTGAACCTTGATAATAATCTGGGTTCAATGTTCTTCATTTCTACGGGTGCTTTATCTGATGTGATAATTATCTGCTTTCCCTTCTGGTGCATTACATTAAATAAGTGGAAAAATATATCCTGTGTTTTCTCTTTTCCTGAAAAGAATTGGATATCGTCAATTATCAAAACATCTATCAATTCATAAAAATGTACAAAATCATTCGAACTATTATTTTTAACAGCATCAACAAACTGATGATAGAAAGTTTCACCAGAAACATATAATACAGTTTTATCCGGAAAATTTTCTTTTATCTGCAAGCCTATAGCTTGTCCCAGATGTGTCTTTCCTAAACCAACGCTACTATATAAATATAGAGGATTAAATGCTGTTTTACCTGGATTCTCAGCCACTGCTATGCCGGCTGAACGTGCAAGGCGATTACAATCTCCTTCAATATAATTTTTAAATGAGTATGTGTCATTTAATTGAGATTGTATAATAATTTTTTTAAGCCCAGGTATAATAAATGGACTTGGAATAGCTTTATTATTATTTTTATTTATATCTATGGGCATAGATATAGAAGGATTTCTGGTTGCTTTTTTATTTGAAGTGGGCATTTTTATAGTATATGGATTCTTATCAACAAATGTGTTATCCATAACTATACTATATTCCAGTTTCCCTTCTTTTCCTAATTCTTTTCTAACAGTTGTCTTTAAGAGGTCAATATAATGTTCTTCGAGCCATTCGTAAAAAAACTGACTCGGCACCTGAATAGTTAATACATTTTTTTCAAGCTTTTTAGGTTTGATGGGTTCAAACCAGGTTTTATAACTTTGATAGTTTATATTATCCTCAATAATTTTTAGACAATTTGCCCAAACTGTTTTATAATCTAATTTCATTGCGAGAGTTTTTTCAATCATGGTTTTATTATTTTCTTTATGTTTTTTAATTGTTGAGTTTATTTAAAATATTATTGACAAATATTTAGAAAAAAAAAAATTCAAAAAAAAAATTATTTTTTTTTTTTTTAAAAAAAATTATTTTAATACTGATGCTTTACAATCTAATAATAATACATTATACATATATGTTTTTTTTTAATTTCAGCAGGATTATTAACAATAAGTACTTTACAAAAAAACTTTATTTATATACTTACCTTTGCATCACAAAATACTTAAACTTTAATTTGCTTTAAGGTGGGTATTTTGTATTGCAAATATTAATTATTTTCTCTTTAAATTACAATTAATTCTCTGAAAAAATTATTTTTATTGTCTTTTTTAAAAATATTATTATATAATAATAAATTCTAATAGTGTTGATTTGTGCAATGTTTATTAATATTGCGAAGATAATACTTTTCTTTTTATAATAATCAAAAAAAATTAAAATGAACAGCTTACTCCTAAAATAAAATTTATTCTATGTGAAGGATAACCATACCATCTATTATAACTAGAAAAACCAATATTATTTAAGTTAAGAAATGCATTAATTTGGCTGGTTAATTTATAATCGCAACCTAAATTAAAGTCATATATATCATTAATCTTTTCCGGAACAATAACTTTTTTATCATTAAAAGTTCTTGCATAAATATTATAAAGTCCAATAAAATCAGCCCTTATATATACCTTTTCATTTACTTTATAATTTAGGGTTAAGTTTAAATCAAATCCTGGTTTTTCCCAAGCTTTCTTTTCATCTTTATTATCATGAATAATGTTACTGTATGAATAATAATCTGCTCTAAATATTATTCCGAGTTTTTCATTTTTCTGAAATGATATTTCACCTTTCACATGAAGTATATTGGCATCAACATCAATTGTATTGAATTTATTATTAAGGTATATGTTCTGAATTTTGTTTGTATCACTGACAAATAATTCAAGATTTTTAGTATTTGAAGATGAAACAGAAACATTATAGTTTAAGTATTTGCTGAAATTTCCTTTAATGCCACCAAAAAACTCAAATTTATTATTTGTATATGAGTAGTAAGAAATAGTTTGGGGAAAATTAGGGGCAGTATTTATGAACGGATTCTCTGTACTTATTTCTTCTAGATTATTTCTTTTCACTTCACCAGTAATTCCAGCATATAAGGAAAGCATTTCATTTATCAGGTCTAAGTCAATATCTGCCAAAGGATAGAATTTCATTGATGAATTTGAACCAGTAATGAAAGATAAATTTGCACCTAAATTGACTTTGAGTTTATCAAAATCAGTGGTAAGTTTAGGGATAAACTTAATAATTCCACTATTAAATTTTTGTTCCAATTTTTTATTGTTCTTAATATCATTCACAAAATATTTATCTGAATAAAAATCACCGCTTACATTAAAGAGGAACATCTGGCTTTTAGCAGATCTCATTATGTCGATTTCCTTTGACAAAGAACCATCCAATTTAAAATTACTTTCAGATGCATTATAATTATCAGTAAGGCTGGAATAATTAAGAATTAAAGCATGATTTAGCTGACGAGTATCTTTGTAATTGCTCATTATACCTGCATTAAAGCCAAAATGAGAAAAATACTGTTTTCTGTTTTCATCTTTAATAATATTAAGTGTAGTGACTGTGTCTGGTGAAATGGAAGGATTATAACCATAATAATGAACTACATTTCTGTGATAATCAAAATCTCCAAACAGCACATAATTTGTTTTAAAGTATTTTCCATACAAGCCAACTTCATTATCACTATAACTTGGATTGTAATGAGATTCAATATCTTTGGAATCAAAACCTAACTTAAAACCTTTTTTAGGATTTGAAGATAAATGTTTCAAATGAAGACCAGCTGAATAATCTCTGGATCGAAGTGTGTTATACCAAAACTCTGCATAAGGAGTTGTATAATTTCCAAATCCAGCCTTAAAAAGAGAGTTATAGAGCTTGCTTAATGGTTCTCCTCTTAATTTGGCAGGTTTTATCTGCTCTAATTCAAAAGTTGTGATTATTTTCTTTGACTGAATGGAGTATTTTAGATTTGGATTTGCAACAACAGTGTCCTTTATTTTAGGATTCAGGTTTATCTTATAAGCATCTGAAATAGTAGGAGTGTAATCACCTACAATCTTGACCACTTCATTATATTTATCCTTCTGGGCTTTTGTCTTGGAACAAAAAAATATCAGAATCAGTAAAATTATTACAAGCTTTATTTTTGTATATATACTCATTTTATAAAAAGTTAAAAGTTAAAACTATAATCATTTTGTCTCTTGCCTGATATCCAGTACTTGTTATCTAATGCTATCATTTACATTAAACAGTTTTTCTGTCTCAGTAGAATCTTTACCAAATTTTATTTCAAGCTCTATTTGAGCTTTCTTTTGTTCTTCAATTTTCTCTTTTTCTGTTATTTCATTAAGCTTGTCTTTGGCAATATTCTTAAGGTCTTCTCCATCATAATTGTCAATTATGCTTTGCAATGTTTGCTTAGCCTGAAAACTATTTCCTGCTTTTAAATAATTATCAGCAAGCAATATGAACCCTTTAGCTATCCAATAGTCATAAGAGGGCACCTGGTTCATCAGCTCAAAAACTGTTTTTTCTGATTCATCAAAATTACCAAGCTTAAATTGTATCAATGCAAGATTATATCTAGATTCGGCAGCCATTTCATTAGAAGCTATCTTAGCTACAAGACTGAATTCTTTCTTGGCAACCTCAGTGCTATCCATTGTCAGTGCAGATTTTGCAATAGTTAAATGAGCTTCCTGCAACAGGTCATTCGTCACTTTTGGAGTTGACAGCAATTTCCTTGAAGCAGCAATAGCCTGAATGTATTCATTAAGCAAAAAATTCGACCTCATTTCCCCAGTGCGTGCTATTATTATATCATTCTTATAATCAGCTTCATTTTCAAGCTTCTTATATATTTCAAGAGCTGCCTTATAATCTTTCTTTTTAAAATAGTTTATTTCAGCGGCTTTAAGAAGAGCATTTTCTGTAAATTTGGTTTTGGGCTTTGTCAACACATAATTATAACCGTTAAGTGCATTATCAAAATTCTGTGTATTGTAATCGCATTCAGCTTTATAGAAATTAGCTTCAGTAATAAAAATGCCATCAGGAAATTTCTGAATATAATCATTAAATCCTTTGA
>CAZMDE010000016.1:10879-17633 GCA_964564355.1 uncultured Bacteroidales bacterium
TCACAATCGCCGGTCATATACCTGTTTTCAACAGCCACAAAGGATATAGAATCCTGTGCAGCATTCGTAATATTTGCAAAAGGGATATTTTTCACATAAATAAAGAACTCGTCCACTTTATCCATATCAACATATATATTTCTGATGCTCATTAATGCTTCTTTTGATTCAGGAGTTCCAGGATAATCACTCACTACCTTCTTGAAAGAAGCAAGAGCATCCTGTTCATGATTAGTATTTCGCTGAATAAGGCCTATTTTCAGCATTGTTCGCTTTAAATAAATACTGCCGGGAAAATCAGTCATAAGTTTCTGAAAGGTTTTAAGAGCATTCTCATTATCATCTGCAGCCAGATATGCATTCGCAAGTTCAAACTCTGCATCAGCTGCATAAGAAGATTTCTTATAATCCTTAAGCAATGTCATTAAAGCCTGTGCTTTCTGATCGAATTTATTCTGAACTCCAAATGCAAGACCCTTTTGATACATAGCATAATCTCCATCGACCATCTTCAGTCTAATAGCTTTATTATAATACTCAATTGCCTGTTGGTTTTCTTTGTTTACAAAATAGCAATCACCTATTCTCAGGTAACTATCATTCAGCATATCCTTGCTTGCTCTGGTTGAATCAGAAACATATTTCTTGAATGCAAGAAGAGCATTCGGATAATCCTTATTCTTAAAATAACAATATCCTATATTATAATTAGCAACTATATAATACGGGAGATTGTATGAACCTGGAGAAATGAGGAATTTCCTATAATTGGAATATGCAGAATCCAGTTTACCTAATCTGTAAAATGCTTCAGCTTTCCAATAGTAAGATTGAGGAGTGAATTTTTTTTCACTCTCAATGGAAATAGTTTTTCTGAACAAAGCAATGGACCCATTATAATCCTTATTATTAAAAAGCTCTACACCCCTGCTGTATGCTATTTTCTGATATGCACCATTCATTTTATCATCTTTATTTTTAATCTTTTCTATTGAGGCTAATGCATCCTTATAATTCTTTGTTGTAAGATAAATATTAACAAGATAAGAGTACATCTCGTCTGTTTTGGAAGATTTAGGATATAAATTAATATATTTCTGTATTGCAATTATTGCTTCATTATAAGGATTTAATATCAGCTCATAAGACAACTTGGCATAATTGTATAAAGCATCCTCCTGAATTGTTTTATTAAATGATAATTTGTTTGCAGCTAAAAAAGCATTTCGTGCAAACTGTTTTTGGCCTAGCTTCAGGTAACAATCCGCTGCATGATAATTTGAATTCTGTGTTAATGAGTCATCTTTAACTGCAACTTTTTCAAACAATTTAACTGCTTTGCTGTAATCAAAGCTTTTATAATAAGTATAGGCAAGCTGATAATCATCTTCGCGTGTTACTACTATTTCAGAATTTTCCCTGTATTTAATCATAAAAGGAATGCTCTCTTTATATTGGTTGGTTCTGAAATATGATTCAGCTACCAGGTGTGCTATTTCTGCTGCTCTTTGAGCTTTGGCAGAATCAAGAATTGGGGGTGCGAATTTAATAAGTTCATCATATTTTTTTTGCAGATAATATATCTGAACAATATAATAAGGGACAAAGGGACCAAAAGTTGCATCACCTAACAGTTTCTGAAAACCATCCAAAGCTATCTGGTAATTCTTCTTTATATATGCTATGTTGGAGTAGTAATATAAAGCCGGCTTCTGATATTTATTATCCTTATTTTTTATTTCATTAAAAGCATTTGCAGCTTCATCAAATTTATTAACCCTGAAATTGCTATAACCTGATTTGAAATAAAACTCTGACAATTCCTCATTGCTGAGGTTTGTAGGATCAACATGAAGAAATGACTGAATTGCTCTTGAGTAAGCCTTTTTAGCATACTGATAGTTTGCAAGTTCAAAATATGCCAGTTTAACTTTTGCATTTTCTCTATGATTATTTATAAAATCAGTCAATAAAGTTTCAGCATCATCATTAAATAACTTAGATGAGCAAATTGCAAAATAATATTCTGAATTTGTTATTAACTCCGATTCTATTTCTTCTGTATTCTGCTTTATAACTCCTTCAAAAACTTTCTGAGCAGCACTGTACTTTTCATTTTTAAATAAGTCAAGACCACAGCGGTAATCCGCCTCAGGTCCCTGATATATCAGTGTTTTCTGGCTGAATGAATTTTTTACTATAAATATTGAAGCTATTAATAGTAGTAAAAAGAACTTTCTCATAATTATAAAATATTTTGGTAAAAAGGATTAAACCTTTTGGGGTTAAAATTACTATTTATATATAGTAATAAAATCCATTAAATACATTAATTATTAACAAGTCTGGTTTAATAACTTTCTAAGAAAATGAACAAATAATTACGAGAAAAAATTGCAAAGCAACTATGAATTAGATCTTAAATTGTAAATCTAAAATCTACCTGAGGATAACGTAATAGGTAAACAATGACAACCCAATTATAGTAGATGTCAAGAAGCTTATAATAAAACTTTTGCGATAGCTAATAGCTTTAATGATATTACTTATAATAAAACCAACAAAACTGGAAGAGGAAACAATCAATAAATATAAATATGTGACTTTTAAATACCTTGGAGAATTGAGGATATTTCTTATTAAAGCTTCTGAATAATTATAGTTAGTATTATAGGGAGAACTATCCAGAACCAATAAATAAAAGAAGAAAAAAAGTATTGCAAGTATAAAGTATATCCAGTATACTCTTTGTCGTGATTGTACTTTCATATCAAAACATTTAAATTTTGAATTTTTTATTTAATTTGTAATCTGTTAATTTTATATTACTCAAAAGTTAAATTAATTATGCTACAAATATAGTTATTTTTAAGTTGTAAAATTAAACAAATATTTATTACAGTAAAAATTTCTATAAATTGGGGAAAAATAAAAAATTATACTTGAAAAATATTATTTATAATACATGTTGTGATTACATATATAGCATTTTGTTCATTTTCAGTGTATTAACCTGAGATGAGGCGTAGATGAACCGAGAATGAAGCTAAAAACTATAAACATTTCAAGACGAGTCTGATTTTTTTCAAATTTAAATTTTAAGGTTTATAAGGGTAACTTATCTACAATATTTAATTATAAAAAATTATATACTTTATAATGTGTTCAAAAGAAATTTATTACAGGTTGTTAATAAAAATAATTTATAAAATTTTGTTTTCAGGAGCTCATAAATAGTATTTTTGGATTATGGAAGAAACAGTAAAAACTAATAAAGAAATTGGCAGGAAGAGAGTAAATAAAACAAATGTTTATTCTGATTTGATTCAACACAGCAAACTGCCTCCTCAGGCTGTGGATATTGAAGAAGCTGTACTTGGAGCTATGATGCTTGAACGAAATGCTTTATCAGCAGTAATTGATATTTTGAAACCTGATACATTCTATAAGGAGTCTCATCAGAAAATATTTACTACTATACGGGATTTGTTCGGAAAGTCAGAGCCTGTAGATATATTAACAGTAACTAATGAATTAAAGAGAACCGGGAATCTAGAGCTTGTAGGAGGTCCTTTTTATATAGCACAGCTCACCAATAGGGTTGCTTCTTCAGCAAATATTGAATATCATGCAAGGATAATCATTCAGAAATACATCCAGAGAGAGCTGATACGGATTACAACAGGAATAACAAAAGACGCCTATGAAGATAGCACTGATGTACTTGAACTGCTTGACAGAGCGGAGCAAAATCTCTTTTCAGTAGGGGAAGACAACCTGCGAAGAAACTGGCAGGATATGAAATCAATAGTAAGGGAAGCTATCAAGGAAATTGAAACTGCAAGCCAGCAAGCGGGACATTTAACCGGAGTTGGTACTGGTTTTTCAGCACTTGATAGAATAACTAATGGCTGGCAAAAATCCGATTTAATCATAATTGCTTCCAGGCCAAGTATGGGAAAGACGGCTTTTGTATTGACAATGGCAAGAAATATTGCAGTTGATCTGGAAAAGCCAGTTGCTTTTTTCTCTCTTGAGATGTCATCTGTTCAGTTAGTTATCAGGCTACTTTCGAGCGAATCATATATTGATGCCGGAAAAATAAAAAGCGGGAGGCTTGAGGATGATGATTGGAAACAACTGCATTCAAAGATAAATAAGCTTACCAACGCCTCATTATATATAGACGACACTCCAGCTCTTTCAATATTTGAATTACGTGCTAAATGCAGAAGATTAAAACAACAGCATGATATAAAAGCTGTTATTGTTGATTATCTGCAATTAATGAGTACTGGTAGTGATAACAGAGGTAACCGTGAGCAGGAAATAAGCAATATTTCAAGGTCTCTGAAGAGCCTGGCAAAAGAGCTGAACATCCCTGTTATTGTTCTATCACAATTAAGCCGTGCTGTTGAAACACGCGGAGGCTCAAAAAGACCTATACTGTCAGATTTGAGAGAATCAGGAGCTATTGAGCAGGATGCAGACCTTGTTTTATTTATTTACAGACCTGATTATTATAAAATTGATGAGGACGAACAGGGAAATCCTACTGAAGAAGGAATAGCAGAAATAATTGTTGCAAAACACCGTAATGGTGCAACAGGAAATGTAAAATTACGTTTTAAAAAGGAGTTTGCAAAGTTTGAAGATTTAGATAGTTTTGAGTCTGAGGATCATATTTCTGACGGAGGAGATGTAAAACAAAATTATGACTTTGATAAAGGTGTTAAAACCTATACTATGCCATCCAAATTAAATAAGATGGATGAAAATATGGATGAAGAAGTGCCATACTAGATTATCAGATTATCAGATTATCAGAATGGAAGATTATCAGATTGGAAGATTTAATATTTAAAAATGAATTATTTGCAATTTAATATAAAGTCAACTTTGGTGACTTTTCTTTTGTTATTTCTTTTCCAAAATATAACAAAGGGGAGTTATATACTTATTCCGATGGACCCTTCCCAAAAAAACCATCTGAAAGCTTATGGCATTACCTATTGGGTTTTAAAGCAGGATGCTGATGTTAGCTGGCTGCTTAATTATCGTGGTGGCAGCTTTATGATGAAATATGATAAAAGCATCGAAGATGAATGTGTCATCAGAGGAGTTTCTTATGATATAATAGCAGATGCTCAATCAACAGAAATATTACAGGAGATAAGTTCAAATGATGTTAACATGGATGAAGTCAAACTTCATAAAGCTCCTAAAATAGCTGTCTATTCACCAAAAAACAAACGACCCTGGGATGATGCAGTAACTCTTGCACTCACTTATGCAGAAATACCATTTGATGTAGTTTACGATGAAGAAGTATTAAAAGGTATTTTACCAATGTATGACTGGCTTCATATGCATCATGAAGATTTTACTGGTCAGTATGGAAAATTTTGGGAAAGCTTTGGAGGTACTGACTGGTATAAAGAAGATGTTAAAATGCAGGAGGATATTGCGCATAAATCAGGCTTTAGTAAAGTATCGCAATGCAAACTTGCAGTAGTAAAAAAAATAAGAGATTTTGTAGCAGGAGGCGGATATCTGTTTGCTATGTGCTCAGCCCCTACCAGCTTTGATGTAGCTCTTGCAGCAGAAGGAATAGATATATGTGATGAAATGTTTGATGGTGATCCGCAAGATCCAAATGCTCAATCCAAACTTGATTATAATAAATGTTTTGCATTCAGTAATTTTAAGCTTGTTACTAATCCTTATGAGTATGAAATATCCTCTATTAATATTCCATTGATGAGGATGCAAAAATTTAATATCAATAATGATTTTTTTACACTTTTTGACTTTTCTGCTAAATGGGACCCTGTGCCAACAATGCTTTGCCAGAATCACCAAAGAGTGATACACAGCTTTATGGGTCAGGCAACTGCTTTTAGAAAAGTACATATTAAATCAAGTGTTCTCGTAATGGGTGATAACAAGGCTGCTGACGAAGATAAGTACATTCACGGAGAATTCGGCAAAGGAACATGGACTTTCCTCGGTGGACACGATCCGGAAGATTATCAGCATTTGGTTTATGACCCTAAGACAGACCTTAACCTTCATCCCAATTCTCCAGGGTACAGGTTAATCCTTAATAACGTACTATTCCCGGCTGCTAAAAAGAAGAAGCTTAAAACATAGTTCGTAGTTCATAGTTCGTAGTAACCAAGGAAGTAATTTTATTGGAAGGCGATTTTATTAAAGAAAAAGGCAGACCTATTTGATTTTCTTTCAGATTTATCAATTACGTTCTTATATCCATAGGTAATAAAATAATTATTATACCAATAATCCATATCACTTGAATAATTAATTTTCAGCTTATCATTAACTGGTATCCTGTCTATCTGAGTTTCTTCTTTGGATTGTATTACCTGATTCTTATAAATAATTTTGGAGGATATTTTTCCTTCATTACTGTAAGCAAGCACTATGTCATCTCTGTCAAATATAACCTTAACACGCTCCTTAAGATTATAACTGATTATATTCCCTATTTCAAAGATATTATCCCATAATAAATTACCTTCAGAATTGAATGCAGCAATTATAGCATGTGTATAACGAAATCCATCAAACACCTCCCTGCTGCTCTGATATGTTCTTCCATAGCTGTCGGTGTACCAATAGTATTCAAGATGATATTCGGGATAATAAGCTTCTGCAGCTAATATGTATTCATTTCCTTTCTTGATTATATCATGCAGGAGCAGTTGATAATCAGTATTAACGCGCTTCTTTT
>CAZMDE010000016.1:17643-18290 GCA_964564355.1 uncultured Bacteroidales bacterium
CTTCAAAATCTGAAGGTTTGTAAAACTATAATACTTTATAAATTCAGGCTTATCATTGATAAACTTACTAAAAAACAATCCTTCTGTAGGCAATGAAGTTTCGGCTGCAGCAGAGGCAAATGGACTAAACTTAATTCTGCGTCTATGCACCTTCTTATAAGTTCCTGTAAAGAAATTATCATTTCCTATTTTTACATAGCTTGCAGAAACAATTGAAGTATCAGGAGAAATAATTATTTTATCAGATTTAAGCAACTTGCCATCAGCGTCATATTTATTAAGAAACAGATTTGTTTCTTTGCGCCCGGCAATTTCTTTAATAATAGTAACAAGGTATGGAAGCCGGAAGCTAGAATCCGGAGGCTGGAAGCTGGAAGAAGATTTAGTATCATTAATAACCTGTTCACTGAGAAGGTAAGCATTTCCTTTGTATTGTTCAGATATTAATTTGCGAACCCCTGAATTAAGATTAACACCTAATAGAACCGGCTTATATTTATAAAGAGATAACCCTGTAATAGCCGGAATAAGAGTTAAACTCATGAATGAATGAAAATAAATAGTACCTAAAGAAGGGCTGGTATTACCAGAAATATAAGCTGTATTGTTAATAACCTTAAATCCTTTGACAGATAAACGTTTTGGAA
>CAZMDE010000017.1:0-17896 GCA_964564355.1 uncultured Bacteroidales bacterium
TAACTGTATCAAAGTTATATTCCCCTGATAAGCGTTTCAGGCTCTTCACCTGGACCCTCCTCAGGAAAAATGGCACATATAAATATTACGGAATTATACAGCTTAACAAGACAGAAGGTTTTCAAAATATTATCCCTTTGATTGATAAGTCAGACAGTCTGGATAAACCGGAAAAGCTTCTACTATCTGAAAAGAACTGGTACGGAGCTGTTTATTACAAGATAATATATAACAAATACAAGGCGAAGAAGTATTACACACTACTTGGCTGGCAGGGCAGTAACCAGATGTCAAGGAAGAAGCTTATTGAAGTACTCACTTTTGATTCAAAGGATGCCCCTGTTTTCGGAGGAAACTATTTTAAAACAAATAATACAGAGCCTTATCGTGTGATTTTCGAATACTCACCCGAAGCTGTAATGGCTTTAAAATATGAAGAGCAGCATTACAAAAAGAAGAAAGGTCAGAGCATATATGCTTATGACCGGGTAAATAATTTTACTAAAGCAAAGAGTAAAAATTCAAATTACAGGAAAAAGAAAGCATTAATGATAGTTTTAGACAGGCTCATACCATTAAATCCCGGATTGGAAGGGCAATACCAGTTCTATATCCCCGCTCTCGATTATGTAGATGCTTTCATTTTCCGAAAAGGCATGTGGAGAATGATACTCGACATAGACGCCCGGAATCCAAATGAAAAAGAAAGGAAAAAACAAGTGCCTCGTCCTGACTAATGTTTATACTTTTTGACTGTAAACTTATTTCAGGACAAGACATGTCATCCTAAAGTCATTCTGGTATCATCTTGGTATCATATAGGTATCATCTCATGTCAATATAATGACAATTAATCAATTACAATATGCACTATATTAACATGTCTTCCTAAATATCAGTTATATAGCCACTTACTACGTTTTTTACAAACTATTAGATCTCTGACTTCAGACCTTAGAATGCATAAATGTTAAAGATGTTATTAATAACTATTAACAAACTTCTTAATGATAAATGTGTTTATATATTTAACTTTGCAAAAAATGTGACTTATCTCTAATGAAGTTTTACTTAAGGATTTGTTTTGCTGTAATCCTCATAATATTTTCATTTGACCTGCAATCGCAGGTAACAAAAATAATGGGAACTGTGACAGATAAAAAGTCAAATGAGCCTATTCCTTTTGTTACAATTACTTTTAAAGGTACCCAAATCGGAACAACCACCGATTTCAATGGGAACTACTCTTTAGAAATTAAGAAACCGGGTGATTCGCTTTTTGCTGCTTGCCTCGGATATGTTCCTGTTCTGAAAAAAGTTGTTAAGAATAAATTCCAGGTGATAGATTTTGAATTAGCTTCGATAAGTATGACACTGCAGGAAGTGGTCATAAAACCGGGCAGAAACCCCGCTGAGGTTATACTGGAAAAAATCATTAAGAATAAAAAATATAATGACAGAAACAGGCTTGATTATTACCAGTATGAGGTTTATAATAAAATCCAGTTTGATGCTAATAATATCTCCGACAAGCTTAAGAAATTCAGATTACTAAAGCATTTCAAGTTTATATTTGATTATGTTGATACGTCAACTGTTAATGGTAAAACATATTTGCCTGTGCTGATAACTGAGGCTTTGTCGGATTATTATTACCGCAAAAGCCCTAAATCGGAAATAGAAATAATTAAGGCAACAAAGAACTCGGGAATAGAGAACAAGAGTATATCGCAGTTCCTGGGGAATATGTACCTTAACATAAACATATATGATAATTTCATAAACATCTTTGACAGGAACTTTGTAAGCCCTATATCGAATTTTGGCTTAGGCTTTTATAAGTATTACCTGATAGACAGCGCAAAGATAGGAAACCAGTGGTGCTACCAGATAATGTTCAAGCCAAGGCGTAAGCAGGAATTAACCTTTAGCGGCGATATGTGGGTTCATGATACAACATACGCCGTCAGGAAAGTGAAGCTCCGCATTGCTGAGGATGCGAATATCAACTTTATAAATGACCTTGTTATCTCACAGAATTATGAACTGATAAACAAGCAATACTGGATGCTGACAAAGGAAAAATTCACAGCTGACTTCAACATATTTGAAAATTCACGAAGGATAGTTGGTTTTTATGGTAATAAAACAACTTCATACAGCAATTTTGTTTTTAACACTCCAAAGGAAGACAAGTTTTATTCAACACCAATAAATATACAGGTCAGTGATATTGCATATAACAAAGATGAGGATTTCTGGGAAAAAAACCGTCATGATACGCTTGACAAGAAAGAAAGAGGAATATATAAAATGGTGGATTCGATAAAGAATGTCCCGATTTTCAAAACTTATGTGGATATTGTCATGATGATAACTTTAGGTTATTATGAGCATGGCGACTTTGAGTGGGGTCCTTATTTCTCTTTATACAGCTACAATACAATTGAGGGCAACAGGTTCAGGCTTGGCTTCAGAACAAGTAATAAGTTTAGCACTACTATAATGCCTGAGGCTTACCTTGCTTATGGAACGCTGGACCAAAAGTTTAAATACGGAGGGGGCTTGCTATATATGTTTAATAATAATCCGAGAAGAGACCTGGGAGTATATTATAAGAATGATGTTGAGCAGCTGGGTGAAAGCCGTTATGCTTTTTATAATGACAATATTCTTGCGTCATTTTTCAGGAAAAGCCCGTTTAATAAGCTGACTATGGTTGAGGAATACAAGGCATTTTATGAGCATGAATGGTTTACAGGCTTTTCAAATACTATTAATTTCTATCGGAGAAATATATCTGCTCCGCTGAACCTTCAGTTTAAATATTCAACTGAACCGGACAAGTATTCTGAAGAGATAAAGAAATCAATCATAACATCTGAGGTTCGCCTTGATATGCGGTTTGCCTATAAAGAGAAATATTTGAGAGGTAATTTTGTAAGAATAAGCGCAGGAACTTATTATCCTGTTTTAAATGTTCAGTATTCACGGGGCATTAAAGACCTGTGGGGCGGGGATAATAATTACCAGAGGCTTGTAGTGGGGCTTGAACACTGGTATAATGTGCGTTCTTACGGATGGTCAAAATACATACTGGAGGCTGGAAAGATTTGGAGCCCTCAAAGTCAACTGCTCTTTCCGCTTCTTAAGCTTCATGAAGGTAATGAAACTCTTTCCTTTGACCCTTATGCTTTTAATATGATGAATTATTATGAGTTTGTTTCAAATGAATGGGTCAGTTTTTATTATACGCATCATTTTGACGGTTATTTTTTGAACCACATACCTTTAATGAGAAAGCTGAAATGGAGAGAGGTTGTTTGGGGTAAGGGAGTTATAGGCAGGCTTGACAATTCATACAGGGATTATAATTCTGAAATGATAAAGAACCTGAGGGCTGAAGATATCTTCCTTAACACCATAGGCAAGCCTTATTACGAAGCAGGCGTGGCAATAGAAAATATATTTAAGATAATAAGGATTGACGCCATGTGGAGATTATCCTATCTAAATGACCCCAATCACCCGAAAGCTAAAAGATTTGGCATGATGGCGACGCTGCAGTTTATTATGTAATAAAGTTTTAATGCCTGACTATTATCTTCCGTGTGGATGTAAAGTTTTTAGTGCTGAGTTTTAGCAAATAAATACCACTTTCCAGATATTGAGTGTTGATTTTAAAATTGTGCTCTCCCCTGCCCTGATTTTCATTAATAATATCCTGAACCTTTCTTCCTGTAATATCAGAAATACAAATGTTAACGTGGCTGTTCTCTAACAACTGACAACTAACAACTAAGGAAGAATTTGCCGGATTGGGATATGTTTTAATTCCTAATTCATAATTCTTAATTCCTAATTCCCCGGTTGCGATTCCATTCTCATTGAATATTGCCAGTCCACCCTGATAAGTGCCAATCCATTTATTCCCTGACTTGTCAATATAAATAGCATTGATGACATTATCTGGCAGTTCTGAGTTGGAAGTATTATATATTGTCCATTTAGTTCCGTTATATTTGACAAGTCCGCCTCCGAAAGTGCCTATCCAGACATTATCCTGGGCATCAACTGCAAGCGATAAAAACCAGTTACGTGGCAGGGAAGAATTGCTTGTGTAATAATTGTTCCAAGTGGTTCCGTTGAATTTAGAAAAGCCAAATTGTGTGCCTACCCATGTATTTCCTTTGCTGTCAAAGGCAACTGCAGGGACATTATTATCGGGTATGCCGGAACTTGTCTTATTATATTTTGTCCATTTATTTCCGGCTGCTTCAGGGTCAAACTTGCCAAGTCCGCCATAATCACAGCCGAACCATACCTTCTGCTGCCTGTCAATTGCAATTGTCCATACATTGTCATATGGCAGTCCTGAATTTGACATGTTATAATTTGCCCAGTTTGTTCCGTCAAATCTACCAACACCGTTTAACCCGGTACCAACCCATATATTATCTGCTGTATCAACAACAACAGCAGAAACCTCAAACGAAGGTATACCCGAATTGCTTTTATTAAAAATGTTCCAAGTACTACCATCATATTTAGCAAGTCCGTTGATGCTGCCTATCCAAACATTCCCTTTGGAATCAACTGCTATTGCATCTCCCCAATCCGAAAAACCTGTATTTGCCTGGTTATATATTGTCCATTCAGTCCCATCAAACCTGGCAGTGCCGCCTCCGGCAGTTCCTATCCAGGCATTACCATCAAGATCCAATGCAACTGCTTTGACCTCATTATCAGGTAAACCCGAATTAGTGGTATTATACACTTTCCATTGCTGACCCTGTGCAAAAACAAAGCTTATACCAAAAAACAATAATATTAAATAAAACTTTCTCATAATTTTAATATTTAAGATGCTAAAATAATAATATTTTGCAAATAATATTAGTTAAAAACAATTTTAGTCCTTGATTAAAATCAGTGTTTTAAAACACTATTGAAATTTGTATTATTTTCGTAGCATATCAAATTTGAATTCAGCTAAGTTAGAATTATGATTATCAAATATTTCAAAACCTCTTACAGAATAATATTTATTTGTTTATTTTCATTGCTAGTATTACCTTCCTGCTATTTGTTGCGAATTATAAAATGGCAGGGAACTGATATGCATGATTATAAAAAGTTTCAATATAATAAAATTGAAAACGACCGGATAGTTTTCAGGTTTAATGAAGGGAGACATATTAAGTCCTCTGATATTAAGCTGCCTCAGGCTTTTAATAAATTCAGAGATTTTGAGGAGCTTATAAATAAAACAAAGACATTATCATTTCTTATAGTCAAAAATGATAGTGTAATATTTGAAAAATATTATTCAGGCACAAATGATTCTTCTGTTTACCCATCGTTTTCAGTTTCCAAGTCTTTTGTCTCTGCTCTTATCGGCATAGCAATTGATGAGGGGTATATTAAAAGTGTTGATCAACCAATCACTGTTTACCTAAGCGAACTTAAAGATAAAAACTTTAATAAAGTAACTATTGAACATCTGTTAAACATGAAAACGGGAATAGCATTTAGTGAGAATTATTCCAATCCTTTCAGTGATATTGCAAAATATTATTACGGTACAAATCTGAAAGGCTATATCAGGAATCTAAGAGTCAAGGAAGAACCAGGGAAGAAATATGATTATGTAAGTGTGAGCACATTATTACTAACCCGGATAATTGAAAAAGCTACCGGCAGAAAGATTAGCGAATACTTACAGGAAAAGATATGGAAACCTTTGGGTATGGAATTTGATGCAACATGGAGCATTGACAGCAAAAAGCATGAAGTGGTTAAAGCATTTTGCTGCCTGAATGCCCGCACAAGAGATTATGCTAAGTTTGGCAGGCTCTACCTTAATGACGGTATATGGAACGGTAAACAAATAATTTCTAAGAAATGGGTCAACAAATCTATTATATATTCTCCTGATTCTGCTTCAGCGTTCTACTATAACTACCAATGGAGAGTTGGTAATAAGGGTGATTATTTTGCAAAAGGAGCTAAGGGACAGTTTATATATGTTTATCCTTCTAAGAAAATTGTTATTGTCAGAACAGGTGAAGATTATGGAATCGATAACTGGCAGGAAGTATTCAGAAATATATGTGAACAACTCTGAGAATATAGTAAATTGGAAGTTTAAAAATTGATTTCTATGAAGTTTGTAGGGCTAATATCAGACACACATTATGAGATACATCCTAAAATTTTTGAATTCTTTAAGGATTGCGATGAAATATGGCATGCAGGTGACATTGGTAGTATTGAAACAGTGAATAAACTGAGAGCTTTCAAACCATTAAGGGCTGTATATGGCAATATGGATGGACAGGATGTAAGGTTTGACTTATCTAAAAACCTTCGTTTCAAATGCGAAAAGGTTGATGTCTGGATTACTCATATTGGTGGTTATCCTAATAATTATTCTAAAGAGATTAAAGATGAAATAATTAATAATCCCCCGAAATTATTTATTTGCGGACACTCACATATTTTGAAAGTCATTTATGATAAAAAGTTAAACCTTTTGCATATAAATCCTGGTGCAGCAGGTAATTCCGGATTACACAGGGTTATTACCTTTATAAGGTTTAAAATAGAGGGTGAACAGATAAAAGAACTTGAGATTATGGAAATAGAAAGACAATCAAAAATGAAGTATGAAAATTATTAGTTATAAAATATTATCGAAGCCTGTCTGAAGATTTTACTAATTCTTCATCTTTTCTTATTCCTCTTGATGCAAGAAATGAAAGGAGCAGAGTAATTAATGGAATTACTGCTGACACACTATATCTTGATGTTTCAACTAACTTTTTTTCTATTAAATCAGTAAAAAAGAATATAACTACAATAAGCATTACGTTAGTTAAAATTAATATCCTAGAAAGTCTGAATTGTCTTGGTCTGTTTTTATATTGAAATATAATTATTAATGATAAAACTGCAATTATTATATTAATAATGACTAATGGAATTGCATTTATTTCAAGAAGATGCATTGGTTCTTTTGTCAATAGTTTAGCCCCTAAAAGTGTAAACTGGTAATCAGTAAAATTAGCTACAGGGAAGAAAAACATACATATACAACCTGCAATTACTAAAGCTAAATAAAGTGATTGAATTCTCTGTATCATGATTTAACAATATTTTTTTGCAGTTCTTTATCTCTCATATCCTCAATAATTTTTATAATATCATCTTTAGCATATTTGCGAATCCAGATGACCCAGAGAATAAATGTGAAAAAATAAACAATATAAGTAAACAAAAGATGGTGATTAAAATTCAGATATTGAGGGTAAAAAATGTCAGTTAATACCAGACCTACAATACGTATAATATTTAAAGCATTTATAATTAAAATTCCCAGGATGATAAACCATATTTTTTTTCTCCATGGTCCAAAGAAAGCGATAATAAAAACACTGAAAGTATACATTAAGTCTAACGCAAGACAATGATTTGAAATAAACATTTGCTTGTAATTCTGGAAACTTATTTCACCAAGGTAATAAACTAAAGTATCGTTTGGTGCACCTTTTATACCATTTGACGGTAAAGACAGAATAGTAAAATCAAGCATGTTTCCAATAACAGTTAAGATAGCTTTACAAAAAAAGAGTACTTCCCTAAGGAAAATACTATTTATTGCAAGCCAAAACCTTGTTACAGGTATTATTTCTACACAAATAAACCAAACTGAAAATAAAACACAAATTTTAACAAGAAAAAGAATTAATTTATTTCGCACAAATTTTATAGTTTAAAGGATTATAACTAATTAAATAATTAATAAAAAGTGAACTTAAAAATATGCTTTAATAATTTAAAATTCAAAAATTAGTTTCTTATTGCCCATTATTGATATTCCAGATGTTAGATTGATTTTTCTTTACTTTTAACAAACATTTGCTTTCTGAAATGATAAAACTTATTTATTCCGTAAGTAATGCCTGAAATCAACAGAAATAAAAGATTCCCTGCAATAGGAATTTCTTCTTCTGTAGGCGCAGGGGGAGGTCCCTGAGCAAATATATCCAAAGCAACTAAGCTAATAATAAGAATTATTATTATTTTCTTCACAAGAAAACTTTTTGCAAATATAACAAATAATTTTTAAAAATATTATTTAAAAAAGGTATTTACTTAATTTCCAAATTAATAATATCAGCCAAAGTAGTCATTTCCAATATTTTGACGGTATTTTCCCTTACTTTGCGTAATATGGTTCTTAATCCACATTTATTTTCATCTTTATTATGTCCGCAATGTTTGTAATATTTGTCAGAAACACAGGGCAGCAAAGCAATTGCACCGTCAAAGTATCTAACAACTTCTAAAAGGTTGACATTTTCTGGGTTTTTTAATAAATAATATCCTCCACCTTTGCCCTTTTTACTATTTACGATTCCAATTTTTTTTAAGTCGAACAAAATATTTTCTAAAAATTTTTTAGGTATTTGTTCACAATCAGATATTTTACTTATTAAAATAGGTCCTGTATTATATCTTCTTGCTAAATGAAGCAAAGCGTATAAAGAGTATTCTGCTTTTTTAGATAACATAATTTGATTTAAAACTTACTACTTGATATTAGCTGTTCCTTTGTTGAAACCTCTGAGTTTAATAGATGTAATTAATTTTTTTGTAGACAAAGGAAACTCTCCTTTCATCATCCAATCATAATAAGATGATTCTTTTTTAAATACATCTTCAACAGGCTTGCCTTTATGCTTTCCAAAATTAAAAATTTCAACTCCGGCATCATTATAAATTATATGACCTGCTAAATCAGCGTTATTATTATGATATGAAAAATCACTTAAAGCTTTAACATCATTGACAATAGGTTGATAACCTTTACCTTTTTTATCAACATAATCAATATCTTTATATTTGTCAATCTGTGCTTTCAATACTTCGTAAGTAGCAACAGTGTCAGCTTCAGCGCCGTGAGCCCCAATAAGCTCTTTTCCACAATAGAATTTAAAAGCAGCAACGAGATTTCGCTGCTCCATCTTATGGAAGATATTCTGTACATCTATGATTCTTCGGTTTTTTAAATCAAAATCCACATCTGCGCGGCAAAACTCTTCAACTAATAAAGGAATGTCAAATTTAATGCAATTATATCCAGCGAGATCACAATCTGTTAAAAAATTTGTAATAGTTTTTGCAATTGCAGCAAATGTCGGGCAATCTTTTACGTCTTCATTTTTTATACCGTGTATAGCAGTAGCAAAACCAGGGATTGATATTGTAGGATTTATCCTTTGTGTCATAATGTTTGATGAATTATCAGGTAAAACCTTCAAAATACATATTTCAACAACCCTGTCAGTTACAATATTAATACCTGTTGTTTCTATATCAATAAAAGCAATTGGTCGTGTAAGATTTAATTCCATTTTTTTATTTTTTCTTAATTGTAGTTTAAAACCTGAGCCCAGCAAAAGCATAAACTCATTAAAGTAAATAATCTAAAATCTTTTAAGCATGATATCTTTACCATCAAATACTGCATAAGAAAAATTTCTTATCCAGTCTCCTACGTTTATATATCTGGTATTGTCTGATATTTTAATATCAAGTGGTAAGTGTCTATGCCCTAATATGAAATAATCAAAATGTTCTTCTCCTGATTTTTGTTTGACGTATTGTAATAATCTTTCTTTATCATCACCCATGTAAGATTTTTCTTTTTCCTCATGCGTCATCCTGCTAAGCCCTGAAAAAAAATTAGCTAAGCGGATGGCAATATCAGGGTGTAATACCTTATATAACCACTGACAAAATCTATTTTTAAAAATTTTCTTTAGAAATTTATATCCATAATCTCCAGGTCCAAGCCCGTCTCCGTGAGCTATATAAAATTTAAATCCGTTATATACTTTTGTTAAAGGTTGCTGGTGTAATTGAATATTCAACTCTTTTATAAAGTAATCCCTCACCCACATATCGTGATTTCCTGTAAAATAATGTACTGGTATACCGGAATCTGTAATTTCTGAAAGTTTTCCAAATAACCTTGTGTAACCTTTCGGAACAACAGTTTTGTATTCAAACCAGAAATCAAATATATCACCAAGCAGGTAGATTTCAGTTGCATCTTTTTTAACTTCATCAAGCCATTCTACAAGTTTCTTTTCTCTTTCCAGACTATTTTCATTATCAGGTATTCCTAGATGTGCGTCAGTAACAAAATATATCTTAATTGAAGTTCCTTTATTCTGTTCCATTATTTATTTTTTACTAATTTGTTCTTTTATTTTGCTTTCCAAATTATTTCCGGTAAGTCCTTTTGCAACAATTTTACCTTCCTTGCTAAGTAGTATTGAATAAGGTATACCTTCAATATTAAATTCTTTTACAATAGGAGAAGACCAGTACTTTAAATCACTGACCTGTATCCAGGCTATTTTATCCATACTAATGCCATTTATCCAATCCTCTTTTTCTCTGTCTAAAGAAACTCCATAAATCTCAAACCCTTTATTCATATATTTATTATACAATTTGACCAATTCCGGATTACCCATTCTGCAAGGTTTACACCATGAAGCCCAAAAATCAAGCAATACAACTTTTCCTTTTAATGAATATAAATTGATAATTTTTCCCTGAGGATTTGGCAAACTGATGTCAGGAGGAATTGTCCCTATTTCTAGTTGTTTTGATGCTAACTTTCTTTCAGCTTCAGCACGATTGAAATCAGTTATAGTTTTATGGAATTCGATTAAATGCTTATTTTCAGGATATTTAACAAGAAGACTGCTGTCTATTTTTTCAAAATAAATTATATCTTCAGGATTATTTATATCAAACATTATCTGACGATTAAGCTTCTGGTATAATGCAATAATTGAAGCTAAAGAGTTTCTATTTGTATTTATAAAATCTTTAAGATATTTTTTATGTTCGCGAATAATTTTACGATAATTAGAATCGAGTGATATTTTAATTTTAAGAAAGTCAGGTTTATTTTTACTGCTAATAAATATTTTGCTTAAAGAGTCAATTTTAGCAGAAGAAAAGTAATACTTTTCAGTAAGCTGCTTTAACAATTCCGAACCAGCAGAACCTTTAACTTTAAAGTTCTTTGATGGAAGCTTTGCGTCTCCTTCAATATCAATATTTTCACCTCTATCAATAAGTAATCTGACAAAATTGGTATTGCTTAATTTAAGGTCATATATTCCTGGTTCTTTAATTTTATTTTTCAAGTTATATTCACCACCTGCATCAGCTTTAGCAGAATCAATCAAAATAGATTTTAAAGGAGTAACCTCATATAAAAAAACCTTTATGCCATTACCATTTTTAAATTGTCCGTTAATTACGAATTCATCATTTTTTGCTTTTTTATGATAATTGCATGAAACTATTATTCCGGCAATAATTGACATCAAAAGGAATTGAACTTTGATTTTATACCATGAATAATAAATTGTAACCAACAAATAGTTTATTAATCTTTTCATTTTAAAGATTGTATTTTATTTTAAAGTCACAAAATTATCACTTTTTATGCTTAATGTTAAAATTTACAATTTTAATATTATTTTTGTTTTTTAAAATGTAATTCATTTATCAATAAAAATTTAGACTTAAATTAAACTTAATTTTATGAAAAAACTATTATTTTTAATTATTGTGGCTTATGCTCTTAATTTAAATGTTTATTCTCAACCTCCTCCGGCAACCCCTAAAAAAACTATTAGTGTGGTGAGCACTGCCGGTAAATCAACTCTTTTTTTAAATCCCGATTCTGCAGTAAATTTTGCTAAGGTCGGAGATTTTATATATCTTTCAGGGGGTGTATATAGTTTTTCAAACCCAATCAGCAAAGGAGTTAATATCATCGGTGCCGGACATTACCCCGATTCTACACTTGCAACAGGCTTTACTACTATTAATACAGATATTATCATAGCAAAAGGAGCGCATAATCTTTATCTTGAAGGTCTTTTTATAACCGGCAATATATCTTTCAAAACCCTGGAAAGGTCTGACAATGTTGTTATAAAAAGATGTAATGTTAATAATATAACTTTCAATGGAGGTCATTTTGCTCAATTTGCAGCAGACTCAACACATTGCAATAATGTTAAGATTATTCATAATGTTATTAGGGGATCGATGGATTTTGGCGGGGCTCAGAATCCTACTGTTTCAGGCAATATTATTAATGGCGGTTTCAGCTACGTCACACATGGCGCTATGTTTGAAAATAACATTATGCTTTATTCCGGTAATGGTCATATTATGGAGGATATGAGAGATGCGACATTTAAAAATAATATCTTCAAAGCAGCTTATGATTTAACTTATCCGGGCTATGCATGTTACAATGGTCCCTGTGGAAGCTGGAACAACACATTGCTGAATAATATTTTCACATCTGATTCAGCAACTGTAAAGATTTATAATGGAATGTCTGTTACTGTTCAGAAATGTAAATATGGTGTTAATCTGAATTCTTTATTTGTCAAACAATCCGGTTCTGCTTTCAATTATAATGATGATTACCA
Organism: uncultured Bacteroidales bacterium; assembly: GCA_964564355.1. GTDB lineage: Bacteria > Bacteroidota > Bacteroidia > Bacteroidales > JAGODS01 > CAZMDE01. Next base: position 12,543 of record CAZMDE010000017.1, read on the forward strand.
CATAAAAACCTCGAGTCCGGCATATAATGCAGGCACAGATGGTAAAAATCCGGGAATATATGGCTCTGATAATCCATACAAGGAAGGAGCGGTTCCAATAAATCCTCATATTTCTTTTAAAAAGGTTGCACCTAATTCTTCTTCTGACAGTAAGTTAAATATTAATATTAAAGTGAAAGCTCAGTCAAACTGATTAAGCCTGTAATTTATGAATAATTATTAATATTAAAAAACTAACTACCATGAAATATAAAATAATGATTTTGGGAATATTAATTGCCTTGTCTATTAATTCCCAGTCGCAAAATATAACTAAGTATCAGTATTGGTTTGACAATGATTTTATCAATGCTGTTACTAAGTCTGTCAATTCTCCTTCATATGAGTTAAAGGCCGACATTGATGTTTCTGCCTTAAAGAATGGCATGCATTCTTTTAATTTACGATTTATGGATACTCAGCAAAAATGGTCTGTCATTTCTTCAGAATCATTTTTTAAAGCTGGGAATGGAAGCTCAAAAATTAATCTTATTACTGAATATCAATACTGGTGGGGTGATGATATAAAGAATACCAGAGTAGTTAAACTTCAAAACCCCTCCTCTGCTCTTAATATAATGGCTGAGTATAATCTTACTGATATTCCTAAAGATGTTTGGCGTCTGAATTATATATTTAAAGATACTACTGGCTTATGGAGTTCAGTTCTCAATTCAGTATTAATCCCTATTGCCGATTTCACACCAATTGTTCAACCCGGTATCAATAAACTTAATGTAAACTTCACCAATAAAACTGTTCTTGCTAACAGCTACATTTGGAAATTTGGTGATAGTTATACAAGCACTCAGGTTAGTCCCGCTCATATATATGCTGCTCCGGGCGAATATGATGTTTCACTTATTGCCTGGAATCCTCTTGCCTCTGATACTGCTTTTGCTCACATTACCCTTAAGGGCATTGATAAGGTTTTTCCGGCAATAGGTGGTAACACAGGTGATGTTACAGTCAATTGTTATGGTGGTGGCTTTAAGACAGGCACAAAATTTTTCTTTCGCGCAAATGGACAGGCTGATATTTTTGGTGATACCACAAGGTTTCAGAGTCCCGGTAATCTTATGTCAATCTTTGATCTACGTGGTAAACAAACCGGTTTATACGATGTCATTGTTCAGGTTCCAGGAGAAACTGAATGGGTTCTAAAAGACGCTTTCACAATTCAGACTGGAATACCTGCTGACCCCTGGGTTGACATTGTTGGTCGTGACAGGATTCTTTTTAATAACTGGCAGCCTTACACAATCAATTATGGTAATAACGGAAATGTAAATGCTTCAGGAGTTGTACTATGGATTGCTATACCTGATGAAACAGGTTCTGATATCAGATTTGATGATATAAAGATAGAACAATCAAAATACGTAATTGACCACAATTTAAAAGCTTCTATTGATACTATGCCAATTTTCTTTAAAACAGATAAACTTTTCGGTGAAGATTTTAAAGTTAAGGTTTATCCATTATATATACCTTCTATACCTGCCGGTAAATCTTTAACTGCTCAAATAAGCATTAAAACTGCTCAAAATACTTCAGTAGTAGCATGGACAAATTTACCCTATTTTCAATCTCCTTTTAATGCTGAACTAGCACAGTGTATGATTTCTGTATTAGGAGAAGGAGTTGTTGATATAGGAACCTCTGCAATACCCGGAGTAGGCTGTTTAGTTTCAGTAGGCAAGCAGGTTTATAATCCCTGGGATTCATATCGCCCTCAGGAAAATAACACATGGGGAAGCTGGCTATGGAATGCAGCAGTAACTGTTGTTGACTGTGGAGTTAATTTATCCGGAGCAGGAGCAATTGTTAAAGGTATAGGTGTTTTTGCTGCCAATATGTCAGGCTATGCTAAAACATTCAAAGAATGTCAGGACGCATTCAAAGATAATTGCCGCAAAAGAAGAAATATAAAAGCAGTCTCATCTTTTGACCCTAATGAAAAAATTGGTCCAGTTGGCTATAATGTAAATAAATACACTAAAAAAGCAGTTAAATACCCATATACTGTTTTATTTGAAAATAAAAAATCTGCTTCTGCACCTGCACATAAGGTTGCTATTATTGATACACTTGATATTACCAAATATAATACAAAGGAATTTGGTTTTGGTCCGATAACATTTGGCAATAAAACAATAACTCCGCTTTCGGGTCTGGATGAATTTACTGAAGATATTGACATGCGTCCCGGAATAAATATAATAGCAAGGATAAATGCAAAACTTGACACACATACAGGTATTATTACATGGGATTTTCTATCCTTAGATCCTATAACTATGGGGATAACTGATGATCCTGATTTAGGATTTCTGCCTCCTAATGTTAATCCTCCTGAGGGTGAAGGAAGTGTTTCTTACACAGTTGGTCTGATGCCTGATTTAAAACATAATGACAAACTTGTAAATAAGGCTACTATTGTTTTTGATGCTAATGCGCCAATTATCACTAATGAATACATGAATACAATTGATAATATTAAGCCTTTAAGCCAGGTTTTACCTTTAAATGCAACAATAACTGATGAAGCATTTACAGTTAGCTGGACAGGTAGTGATGATGGTTCAGGCATTCTGAATTATTCTGTTTTTGTACTTGTCAATGACACAGGAAATGTTGTATGGAAAAAAAATACTACTGAGACTTCTGCAGTATTTAATGGAAAAATCGGGTATAACTATAAATTTTACAGCCAGGCGACTGATAGTGTTGGTAATGTTGAGGATGCTCATACATCCTACGATACACAGACTTCACTTAAAATGTCAGTTGATGAATTTGACAGCCATGAAAGAGATAAAATTTCAATTACTCCTAATCCTTTTTCTGATTATGCGAATATTGAATATCAGCTTTTTAGTAAATCCGATGTGACAATTTCTCTTTATACCATTTATGGAGCAAAGGTTTCAGATTTGTTAGAAGAAAACAAACCTGCAGGCACTTATCATTATCTGATTAATTCGATAAATTTAAAATCAGGCGTTTATTTGCTTGAATTCAGGACAAATAATAGCTTAGTTACAAATAAGATTATTGTTAATTAATTAATCTTAATAATTCTTAAAATATTTATTGGTATTTGCTTTTCTTTTCCCATCACTCTAATAAATCATAATTAATATTTATGGTTTATCAATTTAAGTTATAATAATACAATCACATTAATAGCGTTTATATAAATAGATTGAATTAATTTGTTCAAATAAACAAAATATTTTTTTTAGTTTTGCCTCATTATTAATTTAAAGATACTTTAATTTATGAAAACTATAATTGTAGCTGTAGATTTTTCAAAATGGTCTAACTTTTCTTTAAAATATGCTATTAAAATAGCAAACATAATAGAAGCAGATATACAGATGGTTTGGGTTGATAAAGCTGCATCTGCGAAATCTGTATACATGAATAATAAATTCAATTACATAAAGGAAGTTAATAAAAAGTTTGAAGAATTAGTTTCTAAAAACCAGAAAAAATTAATTAAAGGGAGGTTAGAATATAAAATAAGAAAAGGAAAGGTTTATGAAGAAATTGCAAACCAGGCAAAATACAGTGATGCGGTTATGATAATAGCAGGAACGCATGGCGCATCCGGGTTTGAGGAATTTTGGATAGGCAGCAATGCATATAAGATTGTTGCAGCATCTACTTGTCCGGTTATTACTTTAAGGGATGGATACTGTTATCTTGAATCTACAAGCAAGATATTATTGCCAATAGACAGTACAATAGAAACCAGACAAAAGGTACCGTTTACAGCTAAGTTTGCAAAATTAATCGGTGCAGAAATAACTGTATTATCATTATATCCTTCTTTAGTAAAAGAGGTAAAGGATTCTGTTGATAACTATACTAAGCAGGCAGCAAAATTCCTCAAGGATGAGAATGTAAGTTATTCTATAAGTAAGGCAGAAGTTTCAAGTAATGTAGCAGATACAGTGATAAAATTTGTAAAAGATAATAAAATAGACCTTATTTCGATAATGACAGAACAGGAAACTTCTACGTCTTCACTATGGCTTGGATCTTATGTACAAAGGATCGTAAATCATTGTCCAGTTCCTGTATTAAGTATTCGTTCAAAGGATATATTTGATATTGCGACAAGATAGTTTTACTGGTTATAAGTTATGAGTTATGGGTTTTAAATATAGATTCGTATTAATTTTTATATTAACATGTCTTTTTAATCCAGTTACTTCATATTCTCAATCAAAACAGGGTAAGGTTGAAATTATATCAGACCCGAGGCTGAATGAACTTATCGAAAAGCATAAAGCATTGAACGAAAGCATTAATGGCATTCCGGGATACAGAATACAGATATTTTCCGAATCAGGCACTAATTCAAAGAATAAGTCTGAAAATGTAAAGAGTGAATTTCTTCAAAAGTTTCCTTATGAAGCAGCTTATGTTCTATTCCAGGAGCCAAATTACAAAGTCAGAGTAGGAGATTTTCGCACACAGCTTGATGCACTGGGTTTTCTTCACAAAATGACACCTTTATTCCCCAATGCTTTTATAGTAAGTGATAAGATCAAACTCCCGAGATTGTAAATTTGCATTCTTTTATACCCCTCACTCAATAAGTGATTCTTATTATTCTTAAATAAATTGCTACTGCAAAAAAACCAAAATAAAAAGAAAAATAAATCAGATTTCACTTGACATGGAATCATCGGACTGCTTGATAAATATGATATTGACATTGAATAGATATTGGGAATTGGGGATTGGATTATTCAATAAAAAACCTGATTAAATATTTTTACAAAATTAAGCCAGGAAAATTAATATTGGCATGATATTTGTGCATATTTAAGTATATGAACACAGACTCACATAAAATATCTATTGAATACTGCGGGTTTCAGAAAATCATTGGATTTTCCAGCCAAAAAAGGGTATTTGTAATATATTTACAACCAACCATTTACTAGACCACATCCGAGACATATCCATCACATATCCAGATATGGTACTAAGATACAAGCTAAATACCCCAGATGAACAAGCAAGATAGACCTATACTATACTAAAAGAAGAGGGTTGTATAGCTTAAATAATCATGAAACGGAGCGGTGGAACATGCGGACGGAGATTGAGGTTGTGATAATAACGCTTATGATAAGAATAATAACACCGGGAAGGATGTCATTCATTATCCAGCCTTTGGTAGCAATTGTTCTCATTGTTCCTGCAGCATAAGTCAGAGGGTTGATATGGGCTATCCATCTTAGCCATAAAGGCATTGCACTTATAGGATATATGGCATTGCTGGTAAAGATAAG
>CAZMDE010000018.1:0-15873 GCA_964564355.1 uncultured Bacteroidales bacterium
ATAGATATCTATTTTAATTTGCTACAAAGATAGGTAAGAAATTTTAAATTAATCACAAAAAGCTTTATTTCTTTTGTTTAATGGGGTTGGATGCATTAGGATTTAATCAGAATTTATAAATTTGTATTTTTACATTTATTTTAAACTTGTAATATTTATTAAAATTAAATTATATGAATATAAAAATTTGTTTATCAGTGATTTTTAGCATATCTATATTGACCTGCATTTCGCAGGTTGTTAATTGCAACAAACTTGAGGAGAAGAATAAACTGATGTATTTGAATGGAGAGACAATTCCTTTTACAGGTAAATGCGCATCATGGAACAGCAATAATATCAAAACAGTTGAAACAGAATATAAAAACGGAAAAGCGGATGGCAAGGAAACAGTTTGGAACAATAACGGGACAATTTATTCTGAAACAACTTTTATTGATGGTAAATTTAATGGTCCTTACAGACAATGGTTTGAAAATGGGAAAATGGAAGTTGAAAAAATGTATGCGGATGATAAGATAAACGGTAAGAGTTCGCACTGGTATAAGAATGGTCAGATTGAATCGGAGGGTTATATTAAGGACTGCAGGGAGATTGGTAAATGGACGTACTGGTATGAAAACGGAAAGAAAAAGAAAGAAGGGAATTATATTGATTCTAAAGAAACCGGAACATGGTATTACTGGGATGAGAATGGAGTTAAGTCTGAGAAAAAAATTCTCACTGAGTAATTTGCTTTAAATATGTTTTTGAATCGCTTCGTTCATTTCTATATATAAACCTGTTTTAAAACAAAAATTTACCTGCAAATTATTTAGAGCGAAATAACCCCAACTTAGACCTTTGTCCCCTGTAATATTTAGGATGACTCGGAAAAAGAAAGGGGAAGTTCTTTTTAAAGAAATTCTGAGAATATCTGTTATTTGCCATAGCATTTGACCTGCCGCCTGTAATCCCTCTTGAACCGAAACCTCTCCTTTCCTTTTTAATAGAATTGCCGAATGAAGAATTATACTTCACTCCTGAAGGGGAGGAACCGAAACCTCTTTTTTGATGATTTACTGACCTTTGAAATTTTTTATTTGATGAAGCCTGCGAACGCCATGACCTGAGAGGAGTATCACCGCCATTGTAAACATTAATCCTTTTTGTTCCGGTACAACCTGAAAACAAAAAGAAAAAGAGAAATATTATTATAAAATATAAAGTCCTGCTCATTTATTTTTTTCGGTGTGCAAAATTATTTTTATTTTCTTAATAAAATAGAAGTTGATTTCTTATTAATGGATATTTATTTTATTAATACATAGGGTTAGCATTTTATAAATAAAAAATATACTTTTATTAATTAAACAAATACAAAAATCCAAATGCTGACAAATTTTCATTTTTTAAATGCTATTATTTTCTAAATTTGACCGGATTTTATTTAAACATCCAAGTAATGCTTTTAATACTATGAAAACAAAAGAAATTTGCCAGATAACCAAAAAGGAATTACCTATTGATAAACTGGTTCATACGAGAGCAATCAGAAAGGAGATAATTGATAATCTTAAAAAAATGAATCCTTCATGGAATGGTGAGGGATATGTGTCTGAAGTCAAGCTGAATGAAGCAAGGAATGAATACATGAAAAAACTGCTTGAAGATGATAAAGGTGAAATGAATAAGCTTGATGAGGAGGTATTGAACAGCTTACAAAATGATGCAACTATAACAAAAAATATTGACTCAGAATTAGCAGAACATTTAACACCGGGACAAAGGATAGCTGACAAAGTAGCTTCATTTGGAGGTAGCTGGACTTTCATAATATTGTTTTTATTAATTATTATTTTATGGATATTGGGGAATATTTATTTACTATCAAAAAAACCTTTTGACCCTTATCCATTTATTTTACTTAACCTGGTCTTGTCATGTGTAGCAGCGCTTCAGGCACCGGTGATAATGATGAGCCAGAACAGGCAGGAAGCGAAGGACAGAATTAGATCGCAGAATGATTACAAAGTCAATATGAAGGCTGAGCTTGAAATCAGACAATTACATGAAAAAATGGATCATCTCCTGTTGCAACAACACCAAAGATTATTCGAAATACAGGAAATGCAAATGGAAATGCTTGAAGATATTTTGAAAAAAGTATCTGTTCCATCACCAGGGAAATAATATATTAAGTAAAGTAATAAATTATAAATATGGATAGATACAAAAACAGGGGAGTTTCTTCGGCAAAGGAGGATGTTCACAATGCTATAAAAAATATAGATAAAGGCATATTCCCAAATGCATTCTGCAAGGTATTGCCTGATATTATAGGTGGTCAGGAAGATTTTTGCAATATAATGCATAGTGACGGAGCAGGGACTAAATCATCGCTCGCTTATGTTTACTGGAAAAAGACCGGCGATTTATCAGTCTGGAAAGGAATAGCTCAGGATGCTATTGTTATGAATACTGACGACCTGCTTTGCGCGGGTGCTATTGATAATATTTTGATTTCTTCAACCATAGGCAGAAACAAAAACCTTATTCCCGGAGAAGTAATATCAGCAATTATAAACGGAACAGAAGAATTTCTTGAAGAATTACGGGGCTTAGGTATAAATATAATATCTGCAGGTGGGGAAACAGCTGATGTTGGTGACCTTGTCAGGACTATTATTGTTGATTCGACTGCAGTGTGCAGGTTGAAACGCTCAGATGTTATTAATGTCAATATCCAGCCCGGAGATGTGATAGTAGGATTAGCTTCTTTCGGAAAAGCTTCTTATGAAAAGGAATATAACGGAGGCATGGGAAGCAATGGCTTAACTTCCGCCAGGCATGATGTGTTTTCAAAGGATTTGGCAGAAAAGTATCCTGAAAGTTATGACATGTCTATTCCTGATGATTTGGTATATTCAGGAAAGATAAACCTGACTGACAAATCTGACTCGCAGGCAAAGGATGCCGGAAGACTGGTACTGTCTCCTACAAGGACATATCTGCCTGTAATGAAGAGAATATTTGGAGATTATAAATCTCAAATTCATGGAATAATACATTGTACTGGAGGCGGGCAGACGAAAGTTCTCAATTTTATAGATAATATTCATGTTATCAAAAACAACATGTTTCCGCTTCCTCCTCTTTTCAGACTTATTAAAGAGCAGTCAAATGCTGATTTACAGGAAATGTATAAGGTCTTCAACATGGGTCATCGTCTTGAAATTTATGTACCTGAAAGTATAGCTTCTGATTTAATTAATATTTCTAAAAGCTTTGATGTTGATGCCCGGATTATAGGACATTGTGAAAAGTCTGATAAAAAAACTTTAACTATAAAGTCTGAGTTTGGTGAGTTTCATTATTAAATATGCTCATTATTCTTTCAATTCTATCTCCAAATTCCAGTTAGCACGGCAATTGATATCATTTGGATAGAATAATACTTTTTCAGGTTGAATTTTCTTTAAATAATTTCCCGTATCCCATCTGCCATTATTATTTTTGTCAAATATCATCTTTACCTTGTACTTTACGGGGGACAGGTGCTCGAAATTAATTTCTCCCTTACCCCTTATCTTTGCTTCTCTTACTATATTCTCTCTATCATTCAAAAGTTGAATGATTAGCGGAATATTAGCTTTGCTAAAGTCTGCTTTAATTTTAATAGCTCCATAGCTACGGGAAGATTGTGTTTTAAAATCTACCTTGATTGTGTCATTCGCAACATCATATATATCCCTGAAAGCATCAGGTTTGATGAAAAGCTTATAATTTTCGGATTCCTTGAAATGATAGTTTATCTCTGTCTTTCTTTTTAAGCTGTCAGTTATTACAATTACAGGTTTAACTGTGTCTTTTCCTTCAATGAGAATGATTTTGTGAAAATCCGATTCTTTTATCGGAGTTGAACAGAGTAACTTTATAGACTTATAATAATCAAAAGGAGAACTGCTGCTTACATTAAGGTTAAATTGCAACTTTTCTCCTGACTTTTTGGCTGTAGTTTTAGACCTGTGAGCTTGAGCTAAATTGAGTTTAATTGTATCAAGAACCTTATTATTGTCACTTACAGAAAATATCACACTGTCTTTATCATAATTCTTTAACCAAACATTCAATGTATCTTTGTTATTATTGAATTCCTTAAAAAAAGTCGTAAGTTTTAAATCATAGGTCATAAGCGGAATAAGTTTTAAGTTTTTTATCGGATATTTGAATGGAAGTAGAAATTGTTTTTTACTTATTGCGAATGACTTTAAAAGCTTCTGTACTGAGTCGGGTTCCTGGAATAGTCTTAAATTATAAATTTTAGACTTAAAGCTGTCGGCTTTGATAGTGTCAATTGCTTCGGGTGTTAGATTGCTGTCTGAAAAGGCAATCTTTTCATTCGGAAGATTAAATAAAAGGTCATTATTCATATCTTTGAGAACAAATATTTTATATAATGAGTTCTTAAGATTTCTTAATTCAAAACTCCCTTCTGCATTTGTTTTTGTCACATACAAAGGTTTTGTCTTATATGGAACCGAATCCTGTAATTCTTTGTAAAGCATAACTAAAAGGTCTTTCTCAGGTTTTAAAGTAAAAGCATCAGTTACTTTTCCTTTAATAAACATGGAATCACGGTATTTCCCAGTTGAAAAAACATATTGCAGATCAGTATTTAAATTCCCTTCTGTTATATCTGCTATGCAATTATTTAACAAAACAGTATAAGTTAAGCTGTCTTTCAGTTGTCCATTTAGCTTTATTATAAGTGACTTGCCTTTTATGCTATATTCCGGTTCTTTATTTATAAGTGGAGAAATTATTGCGTTATTATCAATATTATTAAGCTTTATAAATTCATTAAAGTTTATTCTTATTATGTCATTTTTAAAACTTACTGAATTATTTGTTGGGTTGCATGTAACAACTACCGGAGCTTTTGTGTCTTTCGGACCTCCTGTCGGAGCCACCACATTCGCACATCCAGCAATGAATAATAAAATTATAAAGCTAAATAAAGTATGAATTTTAAACATTTTTGTAATTTTATATCCTAATTTGTTAATCTGAAATCAAAATACAAAGATTATAAAATTCTAAATACTTTTGTCTTTTTATCGTTAACATATAATTACTTTCGAACCATTATATTTATTTTTGATACCATGAAGCACTTTTTTAATTTTGTGACATTATTATTTATTTATTTATTACCAAGCTCCTCCTACACACAGAACCCCATACTCCCTACTCCCTTCTCCCTATTTAATTCTATTGACAAAATTGCTGCTTCAGAAAAAATCTATAAATCTAAAGTCCATAAATCTAACAATCTGATAGGTAATAATTATGACCTTAAATATCACAGGTTTGACTGGTTTATTAATCCTGATACATTTTATATTAAAGGTTCAGTTAAAAGTATTTTTGTTACAACAAAAAATAATGTTTCAGAAATCAGCTTTGAGCTTAATGATTCTTTAAAAGTAGATTCCGTTAAAAATGGTAATGTCAATCTAACTTTTAATCATCAATCTTCAAATCTGCAAATCTTCTTAACTGCAAATCTATCATTATCTCAACTTGATTCTGTCACAGTTTATTATCATGGAGTGCCTTATAATAATTCCGGCTTCGGCTCTTTTGTAAAAAATTTTCATAGCAAAACAAATAAAACCCCTGTTATATGGAGTCTTTCCGAACCCTACGGTTCTAAGGACTGGTGGCCCTGCAAATCAAGCCTTAATGATAAGATAGATTCAATTGATATATTTGTTACTACTCCTGAGCAATATAGAGCAGCAAGCAATGGAATTCTTGTCAGCGAAATTCTTAAGGGAAAAGACAAAACTTATCACTGGAAACACAGGTATCCGATTGCAGCTTACCTTATTGCCATAGCAGTTACAAACTATGCAGTATACTCACATTTTGTCCCATTAGCTGATAATAAGCAACTCGAAGTATTAAACTATATATATCCTGAAGATACGGCTAAGTTGTTTCCTTATACTAAACAAGCAGTTGGTTTTATTGAATTTTTTAATAAGCTTTTTATTCCATATCCATTTATTAAAGAAAAATACGGACACACTGAGATTGGTTGGCCAGGAGGCATGGAGCATCAAACTATGACTTTTCTTGGTATAGATGCTTTTGATTTTAATATAGTTTCTCACGAACTTGCTCATCAGTGGTTCGGAGATATGGTTACCTGTGGCGACTGGCATGATCTTTGGCTTAACGAGGGTTTCGCTACTTACTGTTCAGGACTTTGTTGTGAATACTTACTCCCTCCGCCAATATCTGATTACTGGCATATCTGGAAAACCAAGGTAATTTCCAAAGTTATTTCCAAACCCGGTGGCTCTGTATTTCCTAAAGATACTGCTAATGTAGATCTACTTTTTGACAGCAGACTAACCTATTATAAAGGTGCAGTAGTTCTTCATATGCTTAGATGGATTGTAGGAGATTCAAACTTCTTCCAGGGAGTGCGTGCTTATCTTAAAGACCCTAAACTTTCATATGGCTATGCTAAAACAGAGGATTTAAAATCTCATATTGAATTAAAAAGCGGTATGGATTTGACATATTTTTTTAATGACTGGTATTATGGAGAAGGTTACCCGATTTATAATGTTAATGCAGTGCAGGATTATGAGAATAATGTTATGTTGACCATTTCCCAAAATCAGTCTCACAATTCAGTCAGCTTTTTCAAATTGCCTGTTCCTGTTAAATTTAAAAACTCTGTCAGAGATACAATTATAGTTTTTCCTAATACTTTTTCAGGTCAGACTTTTAATATAAACCTTGGGTTTCATGCAGATTCGTTAATATTTGACCCTGACCACTGGCTTGTTGATAGCCTTCAATCTGTTTCTTTTATCACTTCTGTATCTAATAATCTAAAATCTAACAATCTGATTGCTGTTTATCCAAATCCTGCTAATGAAATCTGTTATATAAACTATATTGATTTAAAAATATCTAAGGTAGAGCTTCTTGAAACCACAGGTAATCTTTGCTGGCGATCGTTTGTAACGAGTGCCCCTAAATCATCTTTATCATCAGGTCAGTTTACACTTGACTTAAAATCCTTTAATAGCGGCATCTACATACTTAAATTATATTCAGACAAGGGAGTTGTGGTCAGAAAGATTGTAAAGAAATAATGTTCTTTTATTAAAAAGATGAATTTAATTAGAATTATCAGTCCTTTCAAGTTTAATACATTTATTTTTTCAAAACAACAAAACTAAGCTCTGACGCCCAAACTGGTTTAAATATATTACAGCTTAAAATATTTTGTTAAATATTCTGTTAATAAAAAGGGATTAGTTTAATTTATCTTTCCAATTATTACACTATATTTGTAAACTTTCATATTTGTAAATATATTAAATTTAAGATGAGGATAAAAATTTTACTGTTCAGTATTTTCTTTATTGTTTTAATATTTTCGAGCTTTAATACTGAACGTTCAAGTTATTCGCTTTCTGCTAAAGAAAGCACCACGCTTAACACAAAGAACAATTTATTCAAGGCAAACTCCATAATTAAATCTTCTAAGAAGAATATAGAAGCATCAAGCTCTTTTACTTCAGATGCAATAGTGCTATATAATAAAAAAATCAGCTCAGTGCTTAATAAATACAGGTTTAACGGTACAGTGCTCGTGGCTAAACAGGGTGAGGTGATATTTAAAAAAGCACAGGGGTATTCAAATTTTAAAACAAAAGAACCTTTGACAGAAAATACTTCCTTTCAGTTGGCATCAGTCAGCAAACAATTCACAGCAATGGCTATAATGATATTGCATGAAAAAGGCAAATTGCAGTATAATGATTATGTTACAAAATACATTCCTGATTTCCCATATAAGAATATTACTATTAAACACCTTCTTTCGCATACTTCCGGCTTGCCGAATTATATTTACCTTGTAGATAATTTTTTACCAAAAAACAAAACAATAATAAACAATGAAGATGTACTGAACTTAATTAAAACCCGTGCTCTTCCGCTTAATTTTAAACCCGGTAACAGATTTTTATATTCTAACACAGGGTATGTATTCCTGGCATTGCTCATAGAAAGAGTATCTAAAACCTCATATAAAGACTTTCTGAAAGCAAATATATTTGTACCACTCGGGATGAACAATACTTATGTTTATGATAAAAAAACTATAAATACTGAAACTAACAGAGCTCTGAGCTACACTGTTCGCAGAAAGTATATAACACCTATTAGTGACGATATTAAGGATGATATAACCGGAGATAAAGGTGTTTTTTCAACTATTGATGACTTGTATAAATGGGATAAAGCTTTATACGACAATAAACTTGTGAGCGAATCTACAATAAACCAAGCTTACGAATTAACTACTTTAAATAATAATAAAACCGGCGATTATGGCTATGGATGGAGAATTAAAAACGATAAAGGACTTAAGATTATATACCATAATGGATGGTGGCATGGTTACAAAACCAGCATAACCCGATTCATAGAGGATAAAAACACTATTATAGTTCTCAATAATACAAACAGTCATATTAAAGGAATTCTTGACGATATTAAGAAAATACTGTATCCGATTTAGTTCATTGGTTCATTATTTCATTAGGTCATTGGTTTATTCCAAATTCTTAATTCCTAATTCCTAATTCTATTTTTCAGATGCTTGTCCTCATACTTGCAGTAATTACTTCCATTTTTGTAGCAGTTACAATTAAATTTTTTGAGAGGTTTAATGTAAACAGTTTTCAGGCAATAGTTGTTAATTACATAGTTTGCATCATTTTCGGGATAATAGCATATAAAGGTAAAATAAACTTCCATTCCATTCCATCTCAACAATGGTTTTATTTAGCAATACTGCTTGGTTTTGGCTTTTTAACTTTATTCACTGTCTTTGCATTATCCACAGCAAAAATCGGCATAGCTCTATCAACAGTGTCAAGTAAAATGTCTGTGATTTTTCCTGTTTATTTTGGAATACTTCTCTATGATGACGAGATAAATATTTACAAAATAATTGGCATATTGTTTACGCTTCTCTCATTTTATTTCATATTAAAAAAAGATAAAAACATACCTTTCAGAAAGCTATATTTTTATTTTCCCCTGATTCTCTTTATTGGTAACGGATATAATGATACTTTGCAAACCTATTGCCAGAGGGTGTTTAAGATGGATAATAATATGATTTTGCTTTTTATGGTAGTCATTTACATAACTGCGCTGCTTACAGGCATTTTAATTTTTACTTATAAAAAAATCACACATCCTGCATCATACTTCGTGCATCGTAATTCTGTTATAGGCGGTATTATACTTGGTGTTTTTAATTTTGCTACAACATTCTTTTTTTTAAAGTCAGTAGGACTTTATCAAAGCACATTTGTATTTCCTGTTTTCAATGTCAGTATTGTCAGCCTCACTGCTCTGATTGGATTTTTCTTTTTCAGGGAGAAACTGAGACCTTTGAACTGGCTGGGAATTGCTCTTGCTATTATAGCTATTATTACCATAGCTATTGGATGATGCTGGAAGCTGGAGACTGAAATCTTCTTTCCAACATCTAATTTCTAACTTCCAGCTTCTACTTTATAACAAGTATTTTTGTGGCTATTGTCTCGGTTCCATCATCATTGCTGCAAAGTACAAGATATACTCCTGAATAAACTTTTGTACCATCAAAATTTCTCATATTCCAAATAGCCTGACCGCCAAAAGCTTTTGTTGAATAAACCAGATTTCCGTTTATACTTGTAATTTTGACATCAGAATCGGTAACAAGACCTTTAATAGCAACATTGCCTTCATAATTCTCTCTTACAGGATTTGGATAAGCATAGACACTATTTTTATCACTGTAATTATCTGCTCCTTTGGTAGCAGTGCCACGATAAGAAATAATTCCAATATTGGTTCCGAAAAACACCTCTCCATTCTGATGGTTAATAACTATGCTTGTAATTGTGTTAGAAAACAAAGGGCTGTTGTCTTTATTGAAATGTTCAATCTGCTGTGTTCCGTCGGCTGACATCAGATAAACACCGGCATTCTGAGTGCCGAACCATTTTCTGTTAGCCCCGTCAACAGCAATTGCAGTAACTGTTTCCGTTTGAAGCAGGTTTTCCCAATGCCCGTTTTGATTGACAAGAATTTGTTGAGCATCAAAATCACTACCTGAAAACACTGACCCCGGAGAGTAAAAAACTGCAACCCCCTGATCAGTACCAACCCATATTTCACCCTGAAGGTCGTTTGCAATGCTGTATACCGAAAGGCTTGGCAAATTCCCAAGACCCGGACTATTGCTTAATTTTTTAAATTGATCATCGGCTGTATATGAGATAGTGTTGTTATCATTAAAAACTAATATTCCTTTGCCACGTGGTATTATAATCCATTTCTGACCAATATCATCAATAGCAAAATCACTCAAAAACATATCATTTGTTATTCCGGGCGCAGCAAACGACTTCCATTCACCATTTTCTCCTGGAGCTTTAACAGATATAGGTTTATCAGCACCGGGATTAGTAATCCACATATAGTTATCCTTATCAAAATGAATACCTCCTACCCGTAATGGCTTATAGTTGCCATAAACGAAAGGTCTTAAACTGCTATTAGTTTCATTATATGTTTTATAATATTGATCATTTTGAAACATCATTAACCCTCTGTTCCATGTACCTATATATGCAAGATTAGTGTTTAACGGGTCAATGGCTGTGCTAATATATCCGCTAACAGGAACAAGCGCTTTAGTATTATTAGGAGTGAAAGAAAACCAGGAATCAGAGTTAGTATTATATGTATAAGTACCTAAATTATCAGTATTAGTACCCCAGGCATTATCCCAATTAGGTGCTAATCCGCCCGTAGCAACCCAAAGTTTACCTTCTTCACAAGCCATAGACCAAACAGAATTTGTGGCAGGTCCATCAGGAATCATGCTTTCAAAATTTCCATCCAAATGGTATTTAACCAATCCAAGTCTTTTATCAGCCACCCACAATATATTATCATTATCAAGTAAAGCCTGACTGGGATTGGCGTTTGCGGGGTTATAATTCCAGATATGATTTGAAACCTTTTCATCTGTATCAATTATATCAACATAATTCTCTGCTGATATAATAAGCTTGCCATTAGATACATCCAGACTATGAATGAATGTTGGGCATTCTGGTTCAAATTTATTCCAGGAACTTTTATCATAAACATATAAACTGTCTGTAAAATCCTTTTTGTTTGATTGATTAGCAAAAATCTTATTATTAAAATAAATTATACAGTTATATTTTTTATCAGGATAAGGCATTTTCATCTTAGTCCAGGAATTGAAATAAGCCAAATTTGCTCCTGACAAGGGAGCTGTGTATATCCCTTTTTCCGTTGCTGCATAAATATTTTTATCATCAATCGCTACATCAAGAACATTTATTGCATTTCCATTCGGACCCATATTATAAGTATCCTCTATTTCCTTTTTCGCAAGGTTAAAGACAACTATTCCAAAACTGCATGACAAATAAGCATAATCACCCAAAAATGTAATCCTGTTAATAGTTTTATTTCCCAAAATCTGCTTTCGTTTAAGGTCTGAGAAATTTATAATATCGCTGTTATTATCAATAATATCAATATTCGAATTTGTATATGCAACAAGTAATACTTTGAATTTGCTGCTGTATTTAATAGTGCTTATGCCAAAGTCTGATAAACCATTGATATTGCTTAATCTATTCATACTGTTATCGTCCTTGTTAAAATAAAAAATGCAATAAGGTGTTGCACAATATACTTTATTGTCAGCAATAGCTATAGAAACCCCAACATTATATGACAAATAGTCACGCCATTTCCCTAAAGCTACGCCCTGCCCATAAGAGTAGTAAGTAGTAAGTGGTAAGTAGTAAGTAAAAAGTAATAAAAATATTCTCTTCATAAATTATGTTCGTGGTTCAGAGCAGGTATTTTGCAAATTAAATGATAACTAATAACTGATAACTATATTGCTTTATTGTTAATTGTCCATTATCCATTCTCAATTCTCAATTCTCCATTCTCCATTCTCAATTCTTATCCTGCCCAGTTATCTTTATCAAGATTACGGTAATTAATTGCTTCTGCAAGATGCTCAGTTTTTATATCCTGACAATTATCAAGGTCAGCAATTGTCCGGGAAACTTTCAGGATACGGTCATACGCTCTGGCTGACATTCCGTATTTCTCCATAGCTCTTTTCAGTAATAACTGCCCATCCTCTCCAATGTGACAGAAATGTCTTAATTGTTTGCTTGACATCTGTGCATTGCAGTAAGTGCCTTTAATGTTTTCAAATCTTTTTTCCTGGAGTTTTCTGGCTGAAATAACCCGTTCTCTGATAGTTTCACTTTTTTCAGACAATTGTTTACTTGATAATTCCTTAAAAGGGACAGGAGTTACCTCAATATGAATATCTATTCTGTCAAGCAAAGGACCCGATATCCTGTTAAGATATTTCTGAACCATACCCGGAGCACAGACACATTCCTTGTCAGGATGATTATAAAAACCGCATGGACATGGATTCATAGAGGCAATAAGCATAAAGCTTGCCGGATATTCAACAGTGAACTTAGCTCTTGAAATAGTAACTAATCTGTCCTCAAGCGGCTGACGGAGGACTTCAAGGACTGTTCTTTTAAATTCAGGTAATTCATCAAGAAAAAGAACACCATTATGTGCCATAGATATTTCCCCCGGGCGGGGAAACGTACCTCCGCCGACAAGTGCAATGTCGCTTATAGTATGGTGTGGCGAGCGGAATGGACGTGTAGATATTAAAGACATGCCCTTTGGCACTTTCCCGGCAACAGAATAAATTTTAGTTGTTTCCAATGCTTCAGCAAGATTTAATGGAGGAAGTATTGAAGGCAATCTCTTTGCAAGCATCGTTTTCCCTGCTCCCGGAGGTCCTATCATTATTGCATTATGTCCTCCGGCTGCAGATATTTCCAATGCCCTTTTTATATTCTCCTGACCTTTGACATCACAAAAATCAAATTCATACTCATTTAGCTTTGTCAGGAACTCTTCATCTACATTAATTACAATACGTTCAAGCTCAATTTTATTATCGAAAAAATCTATAACCTCTTTAATATTATTAACACCATATACCTCCAGCCCGTCAACAACTGCGGCTTCCTTAGCATTTTGTACCGGCAAAATAAACCCTTTAAATCCCTCGGCTTTTGCTTCAATTGCAATAGGCAAAGCACCCTTTATAACCTGTAAACTTCCATCGAGAGAAAGCTCTCCCATTATTAAATAATCCCCTATTTTGTCCGGTTTTATCTGCTCTGAAGCTGCAAGTATGCCAATAGCAATAGTGAGGTCATAGGCTGAGCCTTCCTTTTTTATATCGGCAGGAGCCATGTTTATAACAATCTTTTTTCCGGGGATTCTGTAACCATTGTTTCTGAGGGCAGCTTCAATTCTCTGGTGGCTTTCTTTAACTGCATTGTCAGGCAAACCGACAAGGTAGAAATTTACACCCTGGTCAATATTAACCTCTATAGTAATGGGAGTTGCTTTTATACCGTGTACGGCGCCGCCATAGGTTTTGACAAGCATAATGCAATTTTAAGATTATCAGATTTATCAGATTATTCGCATTACAATACTATCTTTAAAGGAGCTCATGAACTCACTTCGCTCGGTTCGTCAGATTATCAGATTAGAATTTTTATCTGTAATCTTCTAATATGCAATCTTAGAATCAATTTATTTCAACTCTACCAACAGCTGTTTATTAGCTACAATTTCGTCAATTTTTACATGTATCGTTTTTACTGTTCCATCACATAGCGCCATAATCTCATTTCTCATTTTCATGGCTTCAAGTATTAAAAGCTTATCACCTTTCTTAACTTTATCCCCTTCTTTGATATATATTTTTTTTATTGACCCGGGTATAAAAGACAGAATCATCTTGGGGTCAGGGGCTTTATAAGGTTTCCTTTTTAAAAACTTTGTAGACAATCTTGTTTTATATTCTGTAAAATCAACATTAAAAGTTACAAACTTTTGTGATTTATTTTCTTCTTCTTTCATAATTAATTATATACGTTTTAATCTTATAATCTGACGAATCTGATAAATCTGATAAATCTGATAATCTGACGAATCTGATAAATCTGATAAATCAGAAAGGAGGAATACCATGTTTTCTGTAAGAACGTATTTCATTTTTATGAGCTGCAGCTTCAAGAGACTGTATAATAGAATTTCTTGTAGCTTCAGGGTCAATAACTGCATCAATATAACCAAAAGCAGCAGCTACATAAGGATTAGCGAATTTTTTCTTATATTCCGCTATCTTTTTCTTCCTCATATCATCAGGATTCTCAGCTTCAGTTATCTCTTTCTTGAATATAATATTTGCAGCGCCTTCAGGACCCATCACAGCAATTTCAGCAGATGGCCATGCAAATACGAAATCTGCTCTTAGATGCCTTGAACACATAGCAATGTAACCTCCTCCATAAGCCTTGCGGAGAATTACGGTAATCTTTGGAACAGTAGCTTCAGAATAAGCATATAGTATCTTTGCACCATGCCTGATAACTCCGCCGTGTTCCTGGTCAACTCCGGGCAAATAACCGTGCAGGTCAACCAATGTAACCAAAGGAATGCTGAAAGCATCGCAATACCTGATAAAACGTGCAGCCTTATCCGATGCATCAATATCCAGAACTCCTGCAAGATATAATGGTTGATTAGCCACAAAACCCACTGTATTGCCATTCATCCTTCCAAAACCAACAACAATGTTAGGAGCAAAATGCTTATGCACTTCAAAAAAATCAGAATTATCCGAAACAGCTTTTATTATACCCACAACATCATAAGGTTGCTTTGCATCAGTCGGGAAGATTTTATCAATATCATACTGCTTTGCTCTGGGTGGTTTTTTAGGAAAAGGGTCAGCCTTCTTGGAATTATTCCATGGAATATATGACAAAAGCTTCTTTATCTGGTCAAAAGACTCCTGCTCGCTTTCAGCATAGAAATGTGCATTACCCGATATTTCTGCCTGGACTCTTGCGCCTCCAAGCTCTTCCATAGATATTTCTTCTCCCAAAACAGTTTTGATAACCTCCGGACCAGTAATGAACATCTTTGATATCTTGTCAACTACAAATACAAAATCAGTAAGAGCAGGAGAATATACAGCGCCACCAGCGCAGGGACCAAGTATGACAGATATCTGCGGTATTATACCTGAAGCAACAGTATTCTTAAAAAATATCTCTCCATAACCTGCAAGGGAATTTACACCTTCCTGTATACGCGCACCTCCTGAATCATTAATACCTATAAGAGGAAGCTGCAGCTTAAGTGCAATATCCATTATCTTGGTGATTTTCCTTGCATGCATTAATCCCAATGAGCCTCCTGCAACAGTAAAATCCTGGGCATATATGCAAACAGGATGTCCGTTAACAGTTCCGGTTCCGGTGATTACTCCATCGCCCGGCAGGGTTTTCTTATCCATATCAAAGTCTCTCCCTGCATGCTCAACAAAAAGGTCATATTCCTGGAATGATTTTGGGTCAAGTAATGAAATTATTCTTTCACGGGCAGTCATCTTACCCATTGACACCTGCTTCTCAATTGCTTTTTCTCCACCTCCCTGGAGAGCATTTTCCATTCTTTTCCTTAAATCGAGTGTCTTCTGTCTAAGTGTATTCATATTTATTATTTACTTTTATTTAAATAAAGGCGCAAAAGTATATTAAATTTTTAAAAAGAAATAACGATAAACCATCAATTATCAACAACCGAACATATTGAGCACATGAACTCCTTTTA
>CAZMDE010000018.1:15973-17410 GCA_964564355.1 uncultured Bacteroidales bacterium
AATCTGACAATCTGATAATCTGATAATCTGATAAATCTGATAAATCTGACAATCTGACAAATCTGACAATCTGATAATCTAACAGCGATTCATCGCATTAAGGTCTTCAAAAGCTATTCTAAGTCTTTCAACCATAGATTTCTGACCTTCCCTGAGCCATTGACGGGGGTCGTAGTATTTTTTATTGGGTTTATCATCACCATCAGGATTACCTATCTGACCTTGCAGATAAGCCTGGTTCTTCTTGTAAAAACTCATAACCCCTTCCCATGTAGCCCACTGGGTATCAGTATCAATATTCATCTTAATAACACCATAAGATATAGCTTCCCTTATTTGTTCCTTTTCCGAACCTGACCCGCCATGGAACACTAAATTAACAGGATTAGCTTCAGTGTTATATTTTTTCCGGATATATTCCTGGGAATTATGAAGGATTATTGGCTCCAGCCTTACATTTCCAGGTTTATAAACCCCGTGTACATTGCCAAAAGAAGCCGCAATAGTGAATTTATTACTTATTTTATTGAGTTCCTCATAAGCATAAGCAACATGTTCAGGTTGAGTATAAAGCTTTGAGCTGTGAATATCCGAGTGGTCAACCCCATCCTCTTCCCCGCCCGTAATGCCAAGCTCTATTTCAAGTGTCATTCCTATTTTGCTCATTCTTTCAAGGTAGCGTTTGCAAATATCAATATTGTCTTTCAATGGTTCTTCCGAAAGGTCTAACATATGCGAGCTGAACAAAGGCTTTCCCTGTTCCTTAAAATACTTTTCTCCATAATCCAGCAACCCGTCAATCCATGGAAGTAATTTCTTAGCAGCATGGTCAGTGTGCAATATAACACGAGCACCATAAGCTTCCGCAAGACGGTGAACATGAATACCACCTGATATAGCCCCATTTATAGCAGCAATTTCTTTATCATTAGATATTCCTTTCCCGGCAAAGAAGTGAGCACCACCGTTGGAAAACTGGATAATAACAGGAGAATTTACCAGCTTTGCTGCTTCAAGCACAGCATTAACCGAGTCAGTATTAATTACATTTACAGCAGGAAGAGCAAATTGTTCTTTTTTAGCTATTCTGAAGATTTCAGTCACATCATTGCCTGTAACCACACCTGCTTTAATTTTATCTGATATTTTTTCTGACATAATTTAAAGAATTTGGTTTGTAAAATTACAATTACGAAAAACAAAAATAATAGATTTTATTTAATTATTAAGCAAGTGTTTATCTAAAATTACAAACCATTTGTATCCCCTTGCCCTTCCAGTCCTTTGTAGTTAATTTATTTTTTTGTCTCCCTACGCACTACGCACTACTATTTTCATGTTATCAGCCTTCTATTATTATTTTCACATTATCAAATCATCAACCGAACAAAGTGAGCTCATGAACACCTTTAAAATAATTTAATCTTGTGAATAAAT
>CAZMDE010000019.1:0-16951 GCA_964564355.1 uncultured Bacteroidales bacterium
ATTGAAAACGCTACAAAAGATGGATTTGTTCCTTCTTATTATTTAAAAAGAGATAAGGATGGAATTGAATATGGGCTTCCATTAGAAAGAAAATGGATAAACAAAGTAAAAACCTGGGGAAAGAATAATATGGATTTATGCAGGGAATGCTATGCAGAAATGACAAAAGCACCTGAAAAAACAAAAGCCAAGTTCTATTATTGTTACATAGCTACAGTTGCATTTGATTCTCCATTTGCACCGGAAGTAATTATGTTAAAAAATTACAGGGATAATGTACTATTAAAAAGTCATTTAGGCAGAATGTTTGTTAATCTATATTACTTTTTATCTCCTCCAATTGCAAAGCTTATATCCAAATCAGAAATCCTGAAATATATTTCAAAGAGGTATTTTCTGGATCCCATAATAAGAAAGATAAAGGATTCGTCAGATTTATAAGATTTGTAAGATAAATCAGATTTTACTTTTTAGGGATATAGGAACCATTAACATCACCAAAACAAGATGCTTTGATATTGTAAAGCAGGTCTGCCCTGTTAATTATAAGGGTATCATTATCAAAAAGCCAGTCACCCGATTTAAAAGAATTAAGGATTTTAATGTAACGCCTGTTAATTGTAAGAGCATCTGAAGGATTTATGCTTTTATCATTATTAACATCCGCTGCCTTCTTCATCAGGATATTCTTAAAATTAACAAGCCTGATATAATACCTGTTAACAAACAAAGCGTCAATTGGGTTAACACCTCCCCATTTTTTAAAAATTACAGGGTTAAGAAGATACTTACCATTTCTTATATTAATAAATCTATAATAACCAGAAATATCAGTAGTCAATGAATCAATAATAATGCCTTCAGAATTTTTAAGAAAAATTATTGTATTATTCATTGGGGTTTTAAACATATTATCATAATATAGCTGTCCATAAATTGAATACAGACCCGGAATAACATTTACCTGAATTTTGCCATAACCAGAGCAATTATTGTTATTAGTGACAAAAACAGTAAAGTTAAAGATACCTGTTCCGAGTTTTGAGCCATCAACAGTTATGGTTTGTGAAGTTGAGTCATCATTCCATTTATAAGATTTATAACCGCTTCCTGCGTCAAGAACAAGTTTTTCGTAAAGAGTAATAGTAGTATCCCTTCCTATGTTAACTTCAGGTAAAGAATTAACAGTTATATTTATTGGTTTTGAATCAGCAGAACAATTATTGGAATTTGTACAGTTTAAAGTAAAATTATCATTTGATTTAGCATAATATAAAGAACTCGTTGCACCAGGAATGACATTATTATTTTTTTTCCACTGATATAACATAGAAAGATTTGAGTTAGCTCCGGGAAACATGACTTTATCAAGCCATGCACAATCACTGCCCATGCTTATGTTTTTGTCTTTCATATATACCCACCTAAAATTATTAACACCTGCTCTTACACTAAAAGATTCTTTAAGCCATCCAGTTTCCCCTGACCAACGTTTAACTGCAATATCATTTATAAAGAAATAAAGAAAGTCATAATCAGGTTCTGAAAAAACTTTTACATAAAAAGATATCGAATCCTCAGAAATAATATCCATATCTAAAGATAAAGAAGACATTTGGTAATCATCTATATGACCGGATACAGCAGAATAATTACCTTCATAAAACACAGTATCTGATATTGACCAAGGTATGGAACCTCCATGCAACCATTTATATGAAGTAAAATCAGATGTCTCAAAATTATCAATATTATTGTTATCAGCAGCAAGCTTAGCTGAATCACCACTGCATATAGTTGTGCTGGCTGAAGAAATAACTGTTTTTGGTGGTTCATAAATTGTTACTCTAACAGAACCTGAAGCCTTTGAACATCCATTATTATCAGAAGCAATTACATAATATTCCCCAAAATCCAGAGCACTGTATACAGAATTAGTTGCACCTTCAATTTTGTATTCATTTTTTATCCATTGATAATTGAAAACACCAAGAGCTTTTGCACGCATAACAAATGAATTGCCTTTACAAATATTAGGAACCCCTGAAGTAGTAATAGAAACAGGAATGAATGGAGTAGTGTTTAAAGTTGCAACCAAAGATGTGACAGCGCACAAATTACTAACAATACATCTGTAACTATATCCATTAAGAGACAAAGGGACATTTGCAATTTTCAAAGAAGGAGAAGCATTACCACTATAAAGAGTACCTTTCAAATCGGTCCATCCATTTCCTGCATTAACCTGCCATGCATAATTGGAAGTAGTAGAAGCACTAACAGAAAATGTTGCAGTTCCTCCTTCACATATTACAGTATCTGCAGGATTTTTAACAATATCCGGACAGAAAACAGAATCCACTATAATTGTATCAGGAATCTTTCCAGCAGAAGCAGCACCAAGCAATTCAATTTCTGATGAGCTCATAGTATAATTTCTAATCTGTATACTGTTCACATACAAAACATCGGTTTCATTATCATTATCAGAAAAAAAGCAGGAAGCCTGCACACCCCAGTTGTTATTTAAACAAAATCTGTCAATCATTGATTCATCCCATAATAATGTGGTTCCAACATATATACCATTTATATACTTATCTATCTTTTGTTCAGGCAAGTTAAAAATAAGAGCAATCCTGTACCAGGTATTGTCATTAATTAATCCATCGTATTGACCTGCAATTCCAATTCCCTTACTTTGATTATTTATAAATATATCAGCATCATCTTTATTGGCATGACTTGTCTGTAATATTGATATATAAGATTTGACAGAAGAAGCTGGTTTTAAAAGGTCTATAACTACTGAATAGCTATAATCGCAAGAAAAACCAATGGTGTCGCCTTCAGGAGCTATATTTGAATAAAACTCAAGATAATGCTGCGAGTCATAAGGAGGCACTTTCATTACTTCAGCATCTGTGCCATTTATATCAGGAATGCTAAATTCACGAGTACTTGCAAAAATTGCCTGCTGACCAGGAGTATTAATGTCTCCTCTTTCATTCATATCTGAACCAATAGTAGCAGAAAAGTCTTCATTTTTAAAATCCCATTGACCGGTAATTCTTTTTTCAGGGAAATAACCTCCTGTTCCATCATTGTAAAAATAATCAGTTGCAGCACCCGGACGGTCAGTTTCCAATCCATCAACACCTGCTTTTTTCAATTTATTAAATAAAGAAGCTTCATTAATAGTATAAACCCACAATTCAATACCTTTACTATGTAAGTTCCTTATAAAAGAATCAGTCCATGTTTTGCCACGGCTGAAAAAATCATAGGCGGCTATCTCAACAGCAATAACTCCATTATCTTTAAAGAATTTGTAATAAGCGGAATCACTCAATGATTCAGGTAATGCTCCAAAATATACAAGAGGAGTATTCGGCAAAAATGAATGAAATACTTCTATACTCTTAAAGCTATCAGGGCTAGGAATTATAATATCAGCAGGTGCACCGGAGGCTCTAAGAACCTCAGCTATCGATTCTACATCAGAAACTTTCATGTCAAGATAAAGTTTTTTATGATATTTCTGAGCAAGCTGAATAGCTTCAATAAATGTTGGAACTTTAGCACCTTTAAACTGTTTCCCTTTCCAACTACCTGCATCAAGTGTTTTAATATATGAATAAGTAAGCTGTGATACTGAACCCTTGCCGTCTGTTGTTCTGTCAACAAGTGAATCATGCATTAATATAAAAATACCATCTGAAGTTGTTCTAATATCTATTTCGCAGGCAAATACTCCTTCAATAAAAGCCTGTTCTATAGAAATTAATGTGTTTTCAGGATAATTATAAGATGAGCCGCCACGGTGTCCGATTACTTTAATATTAACTTGAGCGGAAGCAAGCTTAATTATGAAAATAAACAAAACTAAATTGATAAACTTATTCATAAATAATAATATATACTTTATCAGATAAATTTAATACAAAATTATAAACTATATGATGCAGGCTAAGTATTAAAATTAAAATTTATAAACAATATAAACACCTTACAAAAAACATTAAAAAATGTTAAATAATTTATAATTCCTACTATAAATATTGAAAATTCCAAAATCAATATAAATTCCAAATCTTAAAAATTATAATAAAAATTCCAAATATAAAACAAATTCCAAAATATAAATTTCTTAAACAATCAAAGAAATAAAACACTGATTTACTTTAGTTTAACAATCCAAAAAACAAACTTTTTACGTATAAACACTTATACTTTAAGTAAATTTACTTACGAAAACGAAACTTATTATTGAAATAATCCGTATCAATTAGAAATAATAAATTACAAATGTAATGGGACCATATAAAATATTTATAGTTGAAGATAATACATGGTACGCTGACATTCTTGAATATCAGCTAACCCTTAATCCTGATTATGAAGTAACAAAATTTGCAACTGGTAAGGAATGCCTGAAAAATTTACATAAACAGCCCTCAGTAATTACGCTTGATTATTCACTACCTGACATGAGCGGTAGGGATGTTTTATTAGAAATAAAAAAATACAATCGCGAAATACCAGTAGTTATAATCTCCGGTCAGGAAGACATTAAAACAGCCTTAAAGCTTTTAAAAGAAGGTGCATACGACTATATAGTTAAAGATGCAGACACAAAGGAGCGTATCTGGAATACTATTAATAATATAAGAGAGACTCAGAAATTAAAGTCAGAAATATGCAACCTTAAGGAAGAAATAGGGAAAAAATACGAATTTAATAATATAATCAAAGGAAACAGCCCTCCAATTAAGCAGATATTTAAGCTTATGGAGAAAGCTACTACAACAAATATCACAGTATCTGTAACAGGTGAAACAGGAACAGGAAAAGAACTTGTAGCTAAAGCAATTCATTACAATTCACCCTGGAGGAAAGAACCATTTGTAGACATCAATGTATCCGCTATACCAAAAGAGCTTGTTGAAAGCGAAATGTTTGGATATGAAAAAGGAGCTTTTACAAGTGCTGATTCAAGAAGAATAGGAAAATTTGAAGAGGCTGGAAAAGGAACTCTTTTTCTTGATGAAATAGGAGAAATGGATATTAACATGCAGGCAAAATTACTTAGAGCTTTGCAGGAAAAAGAATTCACAAGAATAGGCGGTAATAAAAATATTAAAATGGAAGCAAGAGTTATCGTTGCAACTCATAGAAATCTTGCAGAGGAAGTTGAAAAACAAAACTTCAGAGCTGACTTATATTACAGGTTGCTCGGACTACCAATAGAACTACCACCATTAAGAGACAGAGGTAATGATATAATGCTTCTTGCTTCTTTTTTTGCTGAGCTTTTCTGCAAAGAAAACAGTATGAAAAAAAAATCTATTTCACCTGATGCTCAAAAAAAATTATTAAACTACACTTATCCTGGTAATGTAAGAGAATTAAAAGCTACTATGGAACTGGCTTCTGTAATGGCTAATTCAGAAACTATTGAAGTAAATGACATAAATTTTAATTCCTCTACTAATGGTTCAGCTAAAAATATGCTGGCTGAAGAAATGACTATGAAAGATTATGAAATGAGAATAGTTGATTATTATTTAAATAAATATAACAACAACGTCAGGCTTGTGGCACAAAAGCTAGATATAGGCAAGTCAAAAATATATATGATGCTTAAGGACCCCGAAGAAACTAAAGAAAATAATAAAATAATTAATTAAAAAACAATAAAAATAACTGTATATGGATAGCAATAGCAAACTGTATGATTTGACAACGCTCAAAGAGATGCTTGATGATGACACAGAAACTCTTAATGTAATGTTGGCTAAACTGGTTCAGATTTCTCCTAAACTTTTAGAAGATATAAAAACATCATTTGATAATAACGACCTAGAAAAAGTAGGAAAATTAGCTCATGAAATTAAACCCTCAATAGATATTCTCAACATAAAAGAGCTTCAGGTTGACATAAGGCTTATTGAAAAAAATTCACAAGAAAAGGATAAGCTTGAGGAACTGCGAAAGTTGATAACAAAGCTTAATGACATATATACTGAGGTTCTCAATGAGATTGCCAAAATAATTTCTTAGTGGCAAAATAAAAACGCAAAAACAAAACCAATCCCTTTAATTAAAATACTAAAGTATTTTAATTCATTTTTCTTTTTACTTTTGGCATCAAATATTCGCCACCCGGCTGAGTAAAACCTTTATTTAATATTTTACATGAATAAAATCAGACTACATTCAAAAAGAAATGTTTTCATTTACCTGATAGTAATTTTTGTGATGCTAATAGGTTGCAAAAAAGATAAAGAAGAAAACCCAATCGTCAACAATCCGCCTCCTCCCACAACCACAGAAACAATTATTGCCACAGAAACTGCTACCATCGGAGCAAATGGTGGAACTGTCACACTTTCTGACGCTGCAACAGTTACAGTTGCGGCAGGTGTATTAACTGCCGATACTAAAATTACTTTTAGCAAAATCGGTAATGAAAATATATTTGCAGGTGAAAATCGTTCTGCTTACGAAATCCTCGGATTACCCAAGGGTACTAAAGTTAAACTCACCTTTCCTTGTCCTAAAGGATTGTTTGTTGACTTTCTTGGAGTTTATAATTACGACCCTGTAAATTATACCGGTACTTCTGTTTCATTTGCTTATGATGATATTGTCGGTAAAATCACAGTTGATAATTATTCAGTGCTGAAAAAGTTAACATCTGACCCTGATTATCGTCGTTGGATAATAGAATGGGGGGATAAACCTGAATATGGTGATAAAATCAAGCTTAATCCTGTACCTTATTATGAACAAATGGGTGGTAGTTGCTGGGCTACTGATGCAACTATGCTCACAAAAGCTTACAGTCCTTATAAAGACAGAGAATCAGAAACGGAGATATACAATTATCTGAAAGCAATGAACCTGAATATGGATGATGGTATTTTTATTTATAATTTCATGAAGGTGTTGCCCGGAAAATTTGATGCTTTTTCGCAAGGTGCAGGCGCTAAATCTGAATGCTATATTAATAAAAAGAATTTATTGAAAGCAATTATTAAAAGGCTGGATGAAAACAAGCCTGTTGTTATGTATATGCCTAACTATGCTCACGCAGTGCTTGCTGTGGGTTACAGAACAATCCTGAATCAAAGCGGTTATGATGATTATGAACTGGTAATTCATGACAGCAAAGGCACTAACCCTCCTGTTGCTGATGAAGGTGGAATGTACACCACACGCAAATGGAGCTGGTTCCTTAAGGATGCTTCAGCTACACATTTATATCTCATATTATTCCCTGATGCTGAAGCACATCCTGACAGGGCATTGCAAACACTAAGCCTTCCAACAGGCAATACGGGAGTGTATTTTGAATATTACAAGGTGGCAGGTGGAAGCAAAGGCACTATCAGCCTGAATTGGGATAAAGATGCTGCAGATGGATACAAATGGACGCAGACTTCAAATGTGTTTGAAACATTGCCTAAAACTGTTAAAAATTTGAATCTAAAGTTGAAATTATATAATGCTGACTTATCAGGTGATCAAAATACAATGCTTAATGTAAAAATAACTAATAATAAAAAAGGTAAAACAACTTTTCAGAAGGATTATCCTGTTACTTTATCAACAACAAAAAATCCTTATGATTTCAATCTGGCATTAGATACGTCTGAATGGTTAGAAAATTATGGCGACACTACCGAGATTGAATATTATATACAAACAAGGCTTATGAATAAAGGTTTTTACCAGGACGGATGGGC
Organism: uncultured Bacteroidales bacterium; assembly: GCA_964564355.1. Taxonomy (GTDB): domain Bacteria; phylum Bacteroidota; class Bacteroidia; order Bacteroidales; family JAGODS01; genus CAZMDE01. Next base: position 7,752 of record CAZMDE010000019.1, read on the forward strand.
AGTGAAATTTAAAATCAAAGGTGCAAAATTTGCATATTCATACGTAAATAATGCAGCTTTTTCCGCTATCAGACCTATCATGACATTGTGGAGCGAAACCTTTAAAGCTAATGTGGGAGCAATGCTGAGCGGGGATAAATTCAGGGTAATGAGGGACCAAAACAATCTTGATAAGAAAGGGGTTACTGTCAATGTTCCTCCTATGCCTGCCAATGTTAGTGCATACAATTTTAATTTAATTGTTACATTCTCAGACCTTATTTTGGACCCACCCATTACTGATGCTGAAGCATTTTTGGAAAGAGGAAGCTGGAGAATGTCAGGTAATACAACAGGACAGCTCGATAATTCAGGAGTATGGACAGTCCCTATAACTTTAGAAAAAGATTGGAATTACAAGAGCTATGTTGTCATTGTATGGCCAAAAATAAAGGACAACAAACAAGGAACCTGGGAAACCACTTATGGTTTTGAAATAGTTACTGTAACATTTGTATTTGATAAATAAAAAAACATTTGCAAAACATAAGTTAAAGCTAAATCCTTATCACCAGATTATAAACTCAACCTTTTCAGGTTTAATTTTTGTAACCTTAGTATATTCAGGTCTGCTTAATATCCGTACTTGTATTTTATTATCTTCATTATCTTTTACATCAAGATAATTAACTACAGCAACAAACATTGAAGGGTTAACTTTAATATAGTCATCCAAAGCAACTAAATAAGTTATCTGAACCTTATCAGGAAAAATTCTGAGTGATTTACTATTAATGTTATTCATAACTGAAATGGGAACAATTACATTCCCCTCTGTAAACTTCTCAACAGGAATAAAACAAGTTACTTTATCAGTTGAAATATCAATCTTGTTTACAGATTTTGGTTTAATAGCCTTTAGTGTAAGGAAAATACTCTTATTCAGCTTTTTCAATACTTTAAATTCAGTTTCAATTTGCCGAATATTATCTATGTCACTTTTCACTCCTGAAATAATTATGCTATCAGGTTTATAAATTACAGGCTTATAAAGTCCGCATTGTTTATCAAAACTCGTGGAAATATTAAACTTTACAGGAACTTTTTTATGAAAAATGTTTATAAAATATAAGGAGACTGAATCAGGATTAATTATAAGACTTTCTTCTGTAATACTTAATTGTTCTGAGATTTGTTTTAAGAATTTAGATGTATTTAATTCAGATTTAAAAACATTTCCTTCCTTAACCAGGTTTTGTTTATATAAATTTATTATAAGAGGTTTTTTTTTATTCAAATAATTACTAAAAGAAAGATCAAACCCTTTAACCTTATAAATTATTGATAAATACTTATCGGGTTGATTAATAATTATTTTGTTCTTTAAGGAGTGCTTATATATTACAGGATAAATTACAGTTTCGGTATATTCACCTGTAAGCCTTATCATCAACCATAAAAAAGAGGAAATTAAAATACAGACCAGAAAAGCATATAGCCCTTTTGTCATAATAGTAATCAATTTTCAGTATTCAGTCATCAGTAACCAGTTGTCAGTTAACTGAATTTTAATAATTAATAACTGAAAACTGGTTACTGATGAGTGAATAATTATTTCTGCTCAGCAAGCTTCTCTTCAACAATACCGCCCATCGCAACAGCTGTCTTCTCAAGCTTTAATCTTGTAGCACCTTCTACTTCAATTATCACTGTAGTCTCTCTCACCTCAAGAATCTTGCCATGTATGCCACCTATTGTTACAATTTTATCTCCCTTTTGAAGAGTATCTCTGAATTTCTTCTGCTCTTTTGCCTTCTTAGACTGAGGTCTTATAAAGAAAAGATAAAATACAGCAATAATAAGAACCAGAAATAGAATCTGGCTATAACCAAATCCTTTTCCGCCTGCCTGTAAAACAATACTTAATAAATTTGTCATAGAAATTTTAGTGTTTAATTATTAATAATTTATTTTAAAATTGTTGATATTATTTCTGTTCAGGAGAATATATTTCAGCTTTAATTGTCAATACCTTTGTATTTGGTTGAGTATTTGCCATCAAAGTAACTGTCTTTGTCTGTATACCTTTCTTACCTTCAGTATTAAATTGAACTTTTATATTTCCCTTTCCACCAGCCTGTATTGGTATTTTCGAATATTCAGCCACAGCACAACCACAGCTTGCAGAAGCACTTGCAATAATAAGGTCAGACTTGCCAGTATTTGTAAATTCAAATGAATAACTCACTTTTTCACCTTCAATTACCCTGCCAAAATTATGTGTTTCCTCTTTAAACTTAAATTTAGGCAAATTATCAATTGCCTTACCTGAAGCTGAATTCGGATTATTTATTAAATCTGTAGTTATTTGATTATTATTACTTTGTTTACATGAAACTAAAAGTAAAACTGATATGAAACAAACTAACAAACTTAATCTCATATAACTTATCTCTTTCTTATTTAAAAATGCAAAATTAATAGAAATTTAATAATTCTTAATAATTAAAGTCATTTAAGCATATAAATGATGTTAAGATAATATTGCTTTCTATGCTAAATCCTTTGATTTAAAATTTTGATAAAAGTATGTTATTATAATATTTCCAAAAAATCAATAATGGTTATATAGAAATTAATTATAATAATTCCAATAATAAATTTTGAATAAAAGTACTTGCATTCTGATAAAATTTGTTTATATTTGTAGTCCAAAACAAATTTCAAAATTCCTGTTATATGAAATTACATAATTTCATAAAGAATTTTTTTAAGCCTGCCTATTTTATCCTATTATCATTATATTCTGCTAATTATTCAAATCGTTTCAAACATATTGTTTGTAGTCCTATTACACATTTAGAATACCGTCTTCTCAGGTCTGTAATTTATATAATAACTAAAACTATTTATTATGAAAAAGATTATTTGTGCGTTTTGCTTTTTGCAATTTTTATGTTTCAACATAATCTGCAATAATGCTTTCTCACAAGATGGAGTAGCTGTAAACACTACAGGTAGTTCTGCGGACAATTCGGCAATATTTGATGTAAGCAGCACAACACAGGGAATATTAGTTCCGCGAATGACTGAAGCACAAAAAAATGCAATAACTGATCCTGCGAGAAGTTTATTGATTTATCAGACCGATAAAACGATCGGATTCTGGTATTTTAACGGTGCAGTCTGGACACAGGCAATCGGTCCTCAGGGTTTAACAGGAGTTACAGGCGTACAGGGCAATACTGGCAATACTGGTCATGCTGGAACAACAGGTCCAACCGGTCAGCAGGGAATAAAAGGTGAGCAGGGAGTAATAGGAGAAACTGGACCGGCAGGAGAGCAGGGGAAAATAGGACCAACAGGTGCGACAGGAGCGACAGGTTCAACAGGAGCTAATGGAACTAATGGGGCGACGGGAGCTACAGGTCCGACAGGAGCAGATGGGGCTCTGAATGCATGGGGATTGACAGGAAATTCAGGTACCAGTTCAACGATTAATTTTATTGGCACCACTGATAATCAAAGTCTCGTATTTAAAGTAAATAATCAAAAATCAGGATGGATGGATTTAAATAGAAGTAATACATCTTTTGGGGTAAGAGCCCTTAATTCGAATTCAACAGGTGCTTATAACACTGCAATCGGTTTTTCAGCCCTTTATACCAATTCAGGAGGCTCTAATAATACTGCAAACGGGTATATTGCTCTATATTCAAATACAACAGGCATCAGGAATACTGCTAACGGAGTTTCTGCGCTTTATTTAAATTCAAGCGGTTCAGAAAATTCTGCAAATGGAATGAATGCACTTAGTGCCAATACAATAGGCTCAAATAATACTGCAAGCGGAACAAACTCACTTTCTTCAAATACATCAGGAAATATGAATACGGCAGATGGTTTTCAGGCGCTTTTATCCAATACTACAGGCATCGGAAATACTGCCATTGGATATGGTGCTGATGTACTTGCAAATAACCTGTCAAATGCAACTGCAATCGGATATACATCAAAAGTTAATGCAAGCAATAAGATAGTTATAGGAAATTCAAATGTATTAAGCATTGGTGGCTATGCAATCTGGACTAATTATTCAGATAGAAGACTGAAAGAAAATATAAAATATAAAAATGACCTCGGGCTTAATTTTATTATGAAGCTGAAAACTGCTTCATATAATTATTTAGCAGATAGTAACAAAGCCAGTAGGGATGGATTGATAGCACAGGATGTACAGCAGGCAATGAAAGAGTTGAATATTGATTTCAGCGGACTGGTGATAGATGATGACACGAAGAAAACATTAAATCTATCTTATGAATCTTTCGTCATCCCGCTAATAAATGCCACACAGGAATTGAAAAGGGAAAACGATATATTGAAAGCAAAACTTATTGAATTAGAACTGCTGAAAGCTGAAATCAAGGAGCTGAAAGCTTCATTATTAATGAGTAAAAAATAATGATTCAAACTTAACAATAATATAAATCTTATCAATTTAAAGATTTGAAAAAAACATTTGTTACGTTTACTTTAGAGATGTTTTCTGCTTTATTCAATTATTCCTCTGCCTGTTTTGACTATCTTATTTTCTTTCTTAAAGTCTTCTAAGAGTTTATCAAGCACACCATTTATGAAGGTGCTGCTTTGGGGAGTGCTGTATATTTTAGCTATTTCTATATACTCATTCAGCGAAACCTTGACTGGCATTTCAGGAAAATTAAATAATTCGCAGATAGCCATTTTCATTAGCAGGACATCAACTACAGCTACACGTTCAATTTCCCAGTTCTTAATACTGTCAGAAATAAGATTTTCGTATTCTTCATTATGAATAATAGTCTTTCTGAACAAGTCAATAACAAAATCAATGTCTTCCCTGAAAGTGTCTTTTTGTTTGTATAAATAATCTGAACTGTCAGATTGCTCAGTAAGCACTGTAAGCATTTTAATAATTTCTTTATTTACCAGGTCATAATCATCAGCCCAGTAAATGCTTTTTTCTTCATATAATGATTGAAGATTGCTGTTTTTAATAATGAACTTTCTGAAAATTTTAATTATAAAACCTTTATCAGCTTCATAATCAGTCTCAGAATCCTTGTATTTAATATATTCTTTGCTGGCTTTAATATTGTTATATAAGCTTCTGATGAGCTCTGTTTCGTCAATCCAGTTGATTTTGAATGATTCCCTGCTGTCTAAATACTGCTTGTTGCTTTCAAGCTGCTTTATAATTTGGTTATTAACAAAGCGAATATTAGGAGCAAGGTCTTCCGGTGTAGTAATATGTTTTGTCTTTCCATCCTCAAGCCTTTCTCTTGCAAACTTTACTATTTCAATCAAAAAAGAAAGCTGATAAATGAAAAGGGTATAAACCTTATTAATTCTTTCTTTAATAGCTTTTTCAGATATTTCAATATTATCATTCTCTGATTGAAAGAAAGCATATAAAGCCTGCATGGTAATAGCTCTCAGAAGTCTTCTGCTTAGCATAATAAACTCTTAACTGTTTTAATAATACCTTCAACATCATAGCCGCACTCTTTATGAAGTTCTATATTTGTTCCCTGAGTTATAAAACGGTCGGGAATACCGAGTTTAATAATTTTTGAAGTATAATTGTTTTCAGACATAAACTCAGTAACAGCAGTGCCCAAACCGCCAACAATTGTTCCATCTTCAACAGTAATAATTTTCTTAAACTTATTAAAAACATTATGAAGGATTTCCTCATCTATTGGCTTGAGAAACCGCATATCATAATGCTCTGCACTTATACCTTCCTTTTCAAGAACTGATGATGCATCAATAACATAATTGCCTACACTTCCGATTGACAAAATTCCAATATCCTTACCTTCTTTAATAAGTTGCCCCTTTCCTATCTTAAGTTCTGAGAAAGGCTTTTCCCAGTCAACTGTCACACCCCTTCCTTTTGCATATCTTATCACAAAAGGACCATTATCTTTTATCTGCGAAGTGTACATAAGGTTCCTCAACTCAATTTCATTAAGTGGAGATGATATAATTATATCAGGGACTAAACGCAGAAATGCAAGGTCATAAGCTCCATGATGAGTAGGTCCATCCTCCCCCACCAGCCCTGCTCGGTCAAGGCAGAAAACCACGTGCAGCTTCTGTAGTACAACATCATGTATAAGCTGGTCATAGCCTCTTTGCATAAAGGAAGAGTAAATATTGCAGAACGGAATAAGTCCCTGTGAGGCAAGACCGGCAGCATAAGTAACAGCATGTTGCTCAGCAATACCAACGTCAAATGCCCTATCAGGCATCTTTTCCATCATAATATTTAATGAGCAACCTGTGGGCATTGCAGGAGTAATCCCGACTATTTTAGGATTCTGTTCAGCAAGCTCAACAATAGTTTTTCCAAAAACGGTTTGATATAATGGTGGTCTGTTTTTATTATTATTCTGCTCAATTATTTCCCCGGTTACTTTATCAAAAACACCCGGAGCATGAAACAATGTTTGGTCTTTTTCTGAATAAGGAAAGCCCTTACCTTTTACTGTTATACAGTGCAGCAACTTAGGTCCCGGTATTTGTTTGAGGTCGTTAAAAACCTTAATAAGTCTTGCAACATCATTACCATCAACAGGACCAAAATATCTGAAATTAAGAGCTTCAAAAAGGTTGCTTTTGTCAAATATTGTTGACTTTAACCCATTCTGTATCTGCCTTGCTAAAGTTAAAGTTTTAGGACCATATTTGTTAAATCTGTTAAAAAGTTCCCAAACTCTTCCCTTAAATTTGTTATAAGCTTTTGATGTAGCTATATCTGTTAGATATTCTTTTAAAGCGCCAACATTCTTGTCAATAGCAATGCCATTATCATTCAGAACAACCAGAAGATTTGTATCAGATATTCCGGCATTGTTCATCGCTTCAATAGCCATGCCGCCTGTCATAGAACCATCTCCTATAACCGCAATATGCTGACGGTCAGTTTCATTTTTCAGCTTAGAAGCAATTGCCATTCCAAGAGCAGCAGATATAGAGGTAGAAGCATGACCTGTTCCGAAAGCATCATACTCACTTTCACTCATCTTAGGGAAGCCGCTAATTCCATTATAAGCCCTGTAAGTATGAAATGATTCCCTGCGTCCGGTGATTATTTTATGTGAATAAGCCTGATGACCAACATCCCATATCAGCTTATCATAAGGTGTATTAAAAACATAGTGTAATGCAACTGTCAGTTCTATTACTCCCAAACTGGCGCCCAGGTGTCCTGGTTTCCTGCAAACTACATCAATTATATAATTTCTTAACTCATCGCAAAGTTGATTTAACTCTGCTTCGCTCAGATTTTTTAAATCTGCCGGAGAATTAATCTTATAAAGAACTTTATATTCTGATTCAGACATTTATGTATTCCTTGTCAAAAATTGGAATGCAAAATTAATATTTTTTTGTGATAGACTTAATATTATAATTGGATATTCTACAAAATCTCTAGGAGTAGTATTTTTCAACCTTTTATAAATGTTATAGTTTATAAATTAATATGTTTTTAAGTTATTTTAACAACTTGCTTATGAAAGTTTTACCTTATTTTTGCATCTGATTTTTAACTTTTAAGCTTTAACTTTCAAAATCTAAATCTATGAAAATAGCTGAAAACATAGGACAATTGATAGGGAACACACCCCTGGTCAGAATTAACAGGCTGACTAAAGACAGTGTAGCTGAGATAGTTGCGAAGCTTGAATTTTTTAATCCCGCAAGTTCCGTAAAGGACCGCATTGGCTGGGCTATGATAGACGATGCAGAAAAAAAAGGTTTGATAAACAAAGACTCAATGATTATTGAACCTACAAGCGGTAATACAGGCATAGCTCTTTCTTTTGTTTGTGCTGTAAAAGGATACAGGCTCACTCTGGTTATGCCTGAAAGCATGAGCATTGAACGACGCGCTGTTATGACCGGCTTTGGAGCTGAATTGGTGCTTACTCCTGCCCCATTAGGAATGAAAGGCGCTATAGAAAAAGCTAATGAACTGGCTGCTCAGACACCAAACTCATTTATCCCTCAGCAATTCAAAAACCTTGCTAATCCTGAGATTCACAGAAAGACCACTGCTGAGGAAATTTGGAAAGATACTGATGGCAAAATTGATATATTAGTTGCAGGAGTGGGTACAGGCGGCTCAATCACGGGCATATCCGAAGTTATAAAAAAAAGAAATCCTGAATTTAAAAGCATTGCAGTTGAACCTACTCTATCACCAGTTTTGTCAGGCGGAACTCACTCAGGTCATAAAATTCAGGGCATAGGCGCAGGTTTTATTCCTGATGTTTTAAATACTAAGATTTACGACGAAATAATTCAGGTTACTAACGAAGATGCGATTGCAACTGCAAAAAGGCTTATCAGGGAAGAAGGTATACTTTGCGGAATATCTTCAGGAGCAAATATGTGGGCTGCTTTACAGGTGGCTAAGCGTCCTGAAAATAAAGGGAAGATGATAGTAACTTTTGTTTGCGACACAGGGGAAAGATACCTCAGCACCGACCTTTTTAAATTTGAATAACCTGCATTCAGCTTCATATTGTTTTTCTTATTAATTTTGCACTAATCTTTTAAGATTTAATCTTAACTGATCTTAATCATTTTAATTAATCAGTGTACTATTAATTTGGACTTTGAAACTTTAAAATATAAGCTGAAAGACAAGTGCATTGGCATTGCCGGAGTTGGCGGACTTGGCTCCAACTGTGCAGTCTCATTAGCCCGTATCAATATAGGTAAGCTTGTAATTGCTGATTTCGATGTAGTAAGCGAAAGCAATCTTAACAGGCAATATTACTTCATCAGCCAGGTAGGTAAAGAAAAAGTTTTAGCACTAAAGGAGAATATCAGACTTATTAACCCCGATGTTATTGTAGAAACTCATCTAATCAAGCTTACACCTGAATCTATAGTTGAAATATTCAAAGATTGTGAGGTCATTGTAGAAGCTTTCGACCTTGCCGGGATGAAACAAATGCTCATAGAAACCGTTCTATCAGAAATGCCTGACAAATATATTGTTTCCGGAGTAGGTTTAGCAGGCTGGGGCAACAACAATATGCTGAAAACTCAGCAGATAGGAAAACTGTTTATCTGCGGTGACCAGCTTATTGAAGTTAACGAAAACTTCCCTCCTCTTGCTCCACGGGTTGCAATAGTTGCTAATATGCAAGCTAATCAGG
>CAZMDE010000020.1:0-16812 GCA_964564355.1 uncultured Bacteroidales bacterium
GCTACCGCTACCTTCATCTCCAAAAATAAAACCTGTCGAAGGAACTATTCCCTGAATTGTTTCCCCATTATAATAACAAGAGTTTGCACCCGTACCAAGAATGCATGCAATGCCTTTTTCTTTTCCCAGTAAAGAGCGGGATGCTCCCAGAATATCTGTATTAACAGTAATTTTTGAATTGTTAAATATTTCAGCTAATACATTTGTTATAAATTCTTTTTTCCCTTTTGCTCCGCAGCCTGAACCATAAAAATATATTTCATCCACATTACGGATGTCAATATTATTAAGCAGCTTAGTTAAAATCTCTTCTTTGATCTGAACTGCTTCATTGTAATAAGGATTTAAACCTTTGGTCTGAAGAAATGCCGGAGTATTATTTAAATCAGCCAAAACCCAGTCAGTCTTTGTAGAACCACTATCTGCTATTAGAATCATGTATAAATAATGTTAAATGCAAAAGAATATATTAAAAAGTAAAATTAAAAACAAATTTCATTATTCTTATTATTGTTTTATTAAAATTATTTTAAATTTGTAAACAATTTTTAAAAACTTTTATTTATGAGAATAGAAATTTTTAATGGAACATTCTGGGGAATTGTATTAATAATATTGGGAATATTATTAATTGTAAAGTATATTTTTAATGTACAATTCCCTGTTTTCAGGATTTTAATTGCAGTTCTTTTTATTTATCTTGGTATAAGAATCCTGCTTGGAAATTGTTGTGGGTATCGTTCAAACAGTTGTGATAATTCTGCTGCTTTTACAGAAAAAGAATTCTCTTATAATGCTAATCAAAATAATTATAATTGTGTATTCGGTAGCAGCAGTCTTGATTTATCTGAATTACAGATAACAGCAAATAAAACAATTGATGTATCGGTTGTATTTGGAGAATTCAGAGTAAAGCTTAATAAAGACCAGAATATTGAAATTATATCAAATACTGCCTTCGGCAGCACTGACTTGCCTTATGAAAACGTGGGAGGTTTCGGGTCAAAAACTTTCAGAACCCCAAAATTTAACGAATCACTTCCTCATTTGACCATCAGAACAAATGTCGCTTTCGGGAGTATGAAAATCTCTTATATTTAATATTTGTATAAGGATTAACTTTAGAACTAGTGAGCTAATTATCCAGTTAACCAATGAACATATTAACTAATGCTAATGAAAAAAATAATTAAAACTATAAAAGCTCCTGAACCGATTGGTCCATATAACCAGGGAGTATTAGTGAATGACACTCTTTATATTTCAGGACAAATTCCATTAAATCCTATAACAGGTGAACTTGTAATGCAGACAGTTAAAGCCCAGACAATACAGGTTATGGAAAACTTAAATCAAATATTATCTGAAGCTAAAATGGATTTTTCAAATGTTGTTAAATCTACTATTTTCCTCACAGATATGAATACTTTCGCTGAAGTAAATGAAATATATGGAAGTTATTTTAAAGATAATTTTCCTGCTAGAGAAACAGTACAGGTCTCGCGGTTACCTAAAAATGTTGACGTTGAAATCTCAATGATAGCTGTTATACTGGATTAGAACATTGTCAGATAATCAGATTTAAAAATTAATAATTAATAATTAATAAATATGAAAAAGACAATTTGTTTTATTGTTGCAATAATTGCATTATCAGCATTTATAAGTTGTTCCGGAAAATTCAAAGACAGAGAAGCAAAAGTGATTTTCACTGCAAAGGCTCCTAAACCTATTGGTCCCTACAGTCAGGCAGTTCAGGTTGGCAGAACTCTTTATATTTCAGGACAGATAGCTATTGACCCTGCTACAGGTAATTTAGATACTGCCGATATTTCAATACAAACCAAAAGGGTTATGGAAAATCTAAAAGCAATTTTAAATGAGGCAAAGATGGATTTTAGTGATGTTGTTAAAACCTCTGTTTTTTTGACAGATTTAAATAACTTTGCTAAAGTTAATGATATTTATGGTCAGTATTTTACAGAAAATCCTCCTGCAAGAGAAACTGTTAAAGTAGCTGGATTACCTAAAAATGTTGGTATTGAAATATCTATGATAGCGCATAAATAGTTTATTAGTAATCAATAGAAATTTAAAATTTATAAAATTGAATTTTTTAAAAAAGATAAGATACAAAATTGGTAATTTTTATTTCAAACAGGAACTTGCACACCTTAAAAGGAAAAAAGTTACTACAACATTAAGCAAGGCTAAGATTATTGGACTTCTCTTTACTGTTGGCAACGAAAAGCAATATCAGATAATTTGTGATTTTGTTAAATCCCTACAGGATGAGAGGAAAGAGGTTAAGGCTATTGGTTATATCGATAGCAAAACAGTCCCTTACTTCTGTTACCCCAAGCTTGCATACGATTATTTTACAAACAAGGACCTTAATTGGTTTCTGAAACCTTCAAATAAATTTGTTTCTGATTTTATAAGTAAAGAATACGATATACTTATTGATTTAAGTGTAGATAGCTGTTTCCCCATACAGTATATGGGGGGAGTTTCAAAAGCTAAATTTAAAGTCGGAAGATATGGTGTAAATCCTATGAATTTTTATGACCTGATGCTACAGGTTGATAATAAAATCAAATTAGATGATTATATTAAGCATATAGTACATTATTTATCAATATTAAATACCCAAAACCATGCTGGAAAAAATTAAAGGAATAGGTGTAGACCTGATAACTCCTTTTCATAAGGATGGAAATATTGATTTTAACTCGCTTGAGAAAATTATCGAACAGGTGATTGTTAATAAAGCTGATTATATTGTAATATTAAGTAATACCGGTGAAACAGCTACTTTGTCGAAAGATGAAAAACTCGCATTGATGAATTATATTATTGATATTGTTAATAAGAGAGTGCCCATAATTGCAGGTATTGGGGGAAATAACACTCAGAAAATTGTTAATCTTAAAGACACCTTTATTGAAGGTATTGATGCAATTTTGTCTGTTTGTCCTTATTATAGTAAACCCAGTCAGAATGGAATTTATATTCATTTTAAAACTATTGCAAGCGTCTGCCCATATCCTGTTTTAATTCACAATATTCCTTCTCATACTGGTGTAAATATTGAAGCTGAAACTACTCTCAGGATTGCTGAAGAGAATGATAATGTTATTGGTATTGTTGAATCATCTACAAATATATGTCAAAGCATGAAAGTCATTAAAAATAAACCTGAAGATTTTAGGTATATTTCTGGCAATGATTTTATGACATTACCATTCTTGTCAATTGGTGCAGAAGGGGCAATTTCTGTTATGGCTAACGCTTATCCTGCTGAATACTCTCAAATGATTCATTATTGCCTTAATAGTGATTTTCAAAAAGCAGGTAAAATTTATTACCAGTTTATTGATTTATTAAACCTTATTAATGAAGATGGACAACCTGCTGGTATAAAGGCTTTACTTGAAATTTTAGATCTTTGTCAGAATAATCTCCGCTTACCACACGTTAAAGTTAATAAGAACATTTATAGTTTGATTAATGAAACTGTTCATAATTATAACAAGGTATCTGTTAAAAAAGAATCTAAAGTTATCAGAAATTATGCTTAAGAAATTTTTATTTCATTCCTGTTTTTTATTCTTTCTGTTCATTGCTCATTGTTCATTGTTCATTGTTAAAGCCCAGGATACAATAAACTTAATTCCAATAAATAGGGACTCTACTTATGACTTACGACTTACGACTTACGACTTATTGCTTATTGATTCGATATTTAAAAAGAGAGGAGAAATATATTTTAAAACATTCATTAACTCAAGAGTAGAAATTAATAAACTGACAAGAATAATTTCAATTGATAGAGTAAAAAAGAAAATAGTTTTTGCTTATGCTAATAAGAAAGAGTTTACTGAGTTTTTAAAGCTTAAATATAAATTTACAATTTTAACATCTCCCGGGAAGCTAAGAAAACCAAGGATGCTGAAAAGCATAGATGAAAAAAAAAATGACTTTTGGAACTATTATCCATCCTATATAGTCTATGTAAAGTTAATGCATAAGTTTGTAAATGATTACCCTGCTTTATGCAAGCTTGATACTATATGAAAATTATCAAGCGGCAGAATGCTGCTGGCATTAAAAATTTCAGCTAATACTAATCTTAATAAAGCCAAACCACGCTTTTTATATACTTCTTCAATACATGGCGATGAGCCGCTCGGATATGTTCTGATGCTTCATCTTATTGATTCTTTGCTGTCAGGTTATGGAAATGTTAGCAGAATAACAAAGCTTGTTGACAATATAGACATATATATTAATCCCCTTGCAAATCCTGATGGTACTTATTCAGGCGGAGATTCTACAATATATGGTGCAACAAGATATAATATTAATAATGTTGATTTAAACCGAAGTTATCCAAACTCTGTTTATGGTCAAAACCTTGATAGTAATAAATGGGAACCTGAAACAAAAGCTTTTATAGATTATGCTTCTAAGATTCATTTTACTATGTCTGCTAATCTTCATGGAGGGTCAGAACTTGTGAATTATCCTTGGGATTCATGGTCAAGATTGGCTGCTGACGATAACTGGTGGCAATGTGTAAGCCAGGAATTTGCTGATACGATTCATAAATACAGTATTCCCGGATATTTTGCTGACCCTGATATAAATGGGGGAACTGGTATTAGTAATGGTTATGCATGGTACGATATTTATGGAAGCAGACAGGACTATATGAACTTTTATCAGCATTGCAGAGAAAGCACTATTGAAATGTCAAATGATAAAATACCATTTGCTGGCTATTTGCTTACTTATTGGAAATATACTAACAGGTCATTTTTTAATTATATAGAAAAGAGCCTGCAGGGCATAAAGGGAATTGTAACAGATTCTTCAAAAGGAAAACCGATTTTTGCAAAAGTTTTTATCAACGGGCATGATAAAGATAGCTCACATGTTTGGTCTTCACTGCCGGATGGAGATTATCACAGGTTAATTTATTCAGGTACTTATGACCTTACTTTTTCTGCAACAGGTTATTATTCTAAAACCTTTAAAAATATTAATGTTTCCGGCGTTTGTGATTCTGCTACAGTTTTAAATGTAAAGCTTGTTTCTCTCACAGAGAATACAAATATAATTAATAATTCGCCTGAAAAGTTTAGTATATATCCGAATCCAAATGATGGAGTTTTTAATATTAAAGTCAGTCTCCCTGCTACAAGTAATCCTGTTTTTATGATTTACAATGTTTTAGGTAAGGAAGTATATTCTCAGTCTTTTACTTCAAATAATGGATATAATGATTTTAAAATAAATTTAATTGGAGTGCAGGAAGGTATTTATTTTGGCAGGTTATTTACTGATGATAAAGTGATGACTACGAAATTTATCATCACTCATTAATAAATTAAATCGTAAATCTAAAATCGTAAATGTTTTTAATAGATACTCACTCCCATTTATTCCTTGAAGAATTTGATAAAGACAGGGGCGAAGCGATTAAGAGGGCGATTGAGAAAGGAGTTAAGCATATTGTACTTCCCAATGTTGACTGCTCAACTGCAAAGTCGCTAATTGATATTTGTCAAGAATTTCCTGATAATTGCTTTCCTGCAATGGGTTTGCATCCTTCTTCTGTCAAAGCAAATTACAAAGACGAATTAGCGATTATCGAGCAATATTTTGATAAGCATAAGTTCTATGCAATCGGAGAAACAGGCATTGATTTATACTGGGATAAGACTTATTTTGAAGAACAGAAAATTGTTTTTAAAAGACAGATAGAGCTTTCGATTCATTATGAACTGCCTATTATTATTCATAGCCGCAATTCTATTAATGAAATAATTGATGTTTTAAATCCTTACTCAGGACTCAAAGGAATCTTTCATTGTTTCCCCGGCGATAGCGAACAAGCGAAGAAGGTCATAGATATGGGATTTATGCTTGGGATTGGGGGAGTGGTAACTTATAAAAATTCAGAAATGCAGGAGGTAGTGAGGAATACGGAACTTAAACATTTGGTTCTTGAGACTGATGCTCCTTACCTGACACCTGCACCTTTCAGAGGCAAAAGGAATGAAAGTTCATATATTTATTTTATTGCCGAAAAGATTGCCCTGCTCAAGGGAGTTCCTATTGAAACAGTTGCTGAGGAAACTACAAATAATGCTTTAAGCTTATTTAATTTATCCTAAAATAATAAACTAACTACAACTGACTACTAATAGCTACTTTTTAGCATAGAAGTTCTTCAGGTTATAGGTGAATGTGAGAATAAAATAGCGGCTGAGAACAGTAGTTTCATTATCTTCTATATATGTTTCAGTAACAAATCTGTTTATGCTTTTATTCTGATGCAACAGGTCGCTAACAGATATTCTTAGCTCTCCCTGTTTGTTCTTCAAAAACTTATATCCTATACCTGCGTTCCAGATCAGCAGCTCCTGGTTATAAGAACTGGCAAGTCCGCTGTATTTGCTGTATGATATGTCTGTGCTCAATACTAACCCTTTCCATGGCAGTAACAGAATTCTTGCAGATGCAGTCTGGTTGATGTAATTATTATCAGCAGCAGAACTTATAGTATTATTAACAAAATAGTAGTTCATATTATATGCAATACCAAAGTCTATATTCTCGCTTATGTTGCTTCCGATAAAAACCCCTCCCCTTGCTGTGTATGTCTCTGAAATATTTTTAGCATTGTTTATCAGGCCTGGAGAGTAGGCATATGTGAGACCTCCGTTAAAGTTCAGGTTGCTTTTTATAAGGTTCACAGGAAAGCCGAAAGTGAAAAATGAATTAAGACTCTTGTAGCCATTAATATTAACAGGCATTGTGATTTGATTTCCTTTGGCAACTGTAAAATTATTTATCATCATATCTGCCTTAGGGATTATGGTAGAATTAGTTATACGGTTATTTGTTAAAGTCGTATTCATCATTACAAAAAAGGAAGTGGCTCTGGTAGCGTTGTTAGAATGGTAGTTAAAAGAAAGATTGTGAGAATATTCCTGGTCTAGCGCTGAATTGCCGGTGCTAAGAAGAACCGGATTACTGTTATCAACCACATCCTGAAGTTGACTGATGTCAGGTGTTCGCGTAGATGTTCTGTAGAAAATTCTCAGGTTTTTGGCTTTGGTGAAATTATACATTAAAGAAGCTGTTGGAAGCAGACTTGTAAACTTTTTATCTGTTTTAAATACCAATGGAAATTCCTGGTCTCCCGTAAGGTCCTGTTCCTGAAGATTAACGCCTGTCATAAAATTATATTTCTCTTCGCGCAGTCTGTAATTTACTCCTCCGCTTTGTTTCAGCACTCTGAAATTATATTTGTTCGACAGATTAGTCTCTCTTATTATGAAAGCGCCTGTCAGATTGTCTGGAGTATAATTCAACTTTTCAGCATTGCTGACACTATATGAAGGACTATAGCTAAGCTGCAGATTAGCCTTCTTACCCAAAGGCTCAGTATATATTAAGCTTCCAGAGTATCCCTGGCTCTCAGATTTTGAATTCTTCTGCTGAATAGTGGTAATAGTCGTGTCAGGTTTTGTATAATAATCATTCACCGAATTCTGCTTGCTTACGCTATTTCTATTATTATAGCTGTTGCCGAAGTTAAGAGATATTGTTCTTCCAGTTTTTACGAATTTGTGCTTCAGAAGGATATTATTGGAAATATTATAACCGGAGCCTGACGAACTGTTGTTGCTGCTATTATTATTCAGAGTAACAAGCTCAGAAAGTTTTGTATTTGATCCAAAAACACTTTGCGACTTATTGTTTTGAATGCTCAGTCTTGGTGTAATAATTAAAGAATTCATTGAATCGAGCTTATATTCAAACTTTGCATTAAACCTGTTATTATAGTTATTGTTAGATGAAGTATAATTTTCTTTGTAAAACTGGCTTGTAGAGTCGTTTACAAAATACTGGCGGTTTATCTTACTTTCAGTATTGTTTTTAGAGTTATTAAAGAAATAACTTGCATTAAGTGTAGCCTTATCTTTCCATTTATTAGAATAATTCAATCCATAGGAATTAGTAGTGTTTATGCCGTTTTGCTGACCTACCATAAAGTTTCCCGCATCGCCTGAGCCGCCTCTTCGGCTTGGCGGACCACCCTTGCCAGGCTGACCTCCGCCCTGACGCTGGCTTGTTGTGCCTAACACGCCCATTATATCATCATTTGAGAAGTTCTGCTGATTCACATTATTCGAAAGACCTATAAGCGAAATTCTCTGAGTGCCGTTAAAAAAGTTTATACTTCCTCCGCCAATGTACCTGTCCGTAGTCCCGTAGCCGGCATATATTTTCCCAAACTGACCGTTGTTCTTGCCAGTTTTTGTAACAATATTAATTGTCTTCTCTGTATTACCGTCATTAAACCCTGTAAACAGCGACTGGTCGCTCTGCTTATCGAACACCTGAATCTTATCAATAACCTCCGCAGGTATATTCTTCAAAGCAATTGTAGCATCATCGCCAAAAAATTCCTGCCCGTCAACCAGCACCTTCTTCAGGTCTTCGCCGTGAGCCTGCACCTTGCCGTCCTGCACCACAATACCCGGCATCTTCTTTATCAGGTCTTCAGTGTTAGCATCAGGATTGGTTTTATATGCCCTTGCGTTATAGACAGTAGTATCGCTCTTCTGAATAGTTCTTAAATCATTTGACACAACATTAACATTCTTCAATGTTATCGGGTTATATTCAAGCTTTATTTCTTTCAGGTCAACATTCTTATTGGTAATCATAAAGGTATAAATATAAGTCTTATGCCCCATGTAGAACGCCTTAAATCTGTATCTTGCAGCCAGCAAGCCCGCAAGCTCAAAATCGCCATTTTCATCAGTCGAACCGCCAATAACCCTGACCGAATCCAATACATTTACCAAAGTGAAAGTAGCGCCTATCAAAGGCTTATTATCAGATGTGCTTATCAGCTTTCCCCTGACAGTATAGGTTTGTGCCTCGATTACCTGATTGCAAAAAATAAATAGTGTAAAGATTAATATAGAAATAATTATATTTTTCAAAGTAACAGGAAGTTTTAACAGACTGCAAAGTTCATTACTTTTATCAATATACAGCATAAATAATATATTTTCCCAAAGTTTTAAACTTTAGGATATATTTACAGAGGTGCGACAAAGAAGTTCATTATTCATATTTTCAACATTACAACAAATATTTTAATTAAATGGTAAAAGACAATTGACAATTGATTAGCCATTACCAATATTACAAGGTGAAAAGAAAAGTTAAAAATTGATAATTGACTATTGAATAAACCTAATATTATTTTTAGTAAATTTGTAAAAATATAATGTGTATGAAAATGCATCTGAAAACATTATTATTAGCAGGAATTTTATTTTCAGCATTTACATCATATTGTCAGGTTAATGCTGAAAGTCCTGTAAATAAACGTATTTGCCTGTTAAATAAATATAATTCTAAAGTCAGGTTTTTTAAGCAAAATCAGAGAATAAAATTCCGTATAAAAGACAAAACTGAGATTCAAAAAGGAAGAATTACTTTTATCACAGATTCAACCATCACAGTTAATGATGCTGCTTTCAGTATCAAGGAGTTCTCAATGATAGGAGGTAGACCTCTTGGATTGACAGCAGCTAAAATCATTGGAGGTACACTGGTGGCTGGCGGAACTGCGTTTATGGCTGGGGGAGTCATACTGCTGGCACAGGCTAGAAGTGAAACTGAGGATGATTGGGTTGCTTTTTTTAACGGATTTTTCGGAGTAATATTAGTTGCAACAGGCGGAACTTTCACTTTAGTGGGAGTTGTACCATTAATAATATCAATGAAAAAATTCGACCTCGAAAGATACTGGACTTTGAGAATTATTCAAAAAGATTAGTTATAGTCTTTGTCTTGTAATTCTAAAATCGTAAATCGTACATCGTAAATATATTTGTCCTAATCTATTATTTTTATTTATAATCCTATTTGAACACAACACAGGTAACTCCGTCACCTCCGCGTTCTGTTTTTTCATCCTTGTAGGATTTAATTTCTTCAACAGTATGTAAATATTCCCTGATAACCTGCCTGAGAATGCCATTTCCTTTGCCATGTATTATGTTGACATCCTTAATCCTTAGTAGGATTGCATCATCAACATATTTTTGAACAAGTGAAATAGCTTCCTCAACTCTTTTACCTCTTACATCTATTGTAGATTTGAAATCTTTCATCTTGGCATTAAGGTCATTCATGATACCTTTGCTGAATGAGGTTTGTCTGGACCTCAAAGTATTCTGCTCAACCTTTTCAAGCTCATTTAAGGGGAGACCCATATTAAAAGAACTGAATGCTACTATTGCATCATTATCATAAACATCTACTACTTGCCCAATAGTTGTTTTACCTTTAGCTCTAACATAATCACCTTTATTTATATTCCTTATGGGAGATTGGAGGTTAGAAACAGGAGATTGTATTATTTCTTTCTTTAATTTTTTAGGTGTTATTACTTGTCTTTTCCCTTGTAGTCTGTTAACTGTGACCTGGGATTTTGTTTGTGATTTTTTTTGATCTGTAGACTGTTGACTGTCTTCTGACTTTTCAATTTTAACTTTAGTTTTTTCCCTGTCAAGTGTTTCCCTTAATTTTTTTGTCTTTTCCTTATCAGCGTGAGCTTCACGGATTTCCTTAATGGTCTTTTCTATCAGCTTATTGGAACCGGATAATATTTCTCCGGCTTCCTGCTTAGCTTCATTTATTATAGTTTTCTTAGTTTTTTCTACCTCATCTGTCAGTTTCTTATATTTCTGAACTACCTCTGTCAGCATTTCGTCTGCTACTTTTATTTTAATTTCTTTTGATTCAACCTCCTTCTTCTTAGCTTCAAGCTCAAGTAACTGCTTTTCAAAGTCCACCTGCTTTGTGCCGGTCTTTTTTTCTGCATTCAGCAAAACTGCTTTTTGAAAACCTATCTTTCTGGCTATTTCAAAAGCATAGGAACTGCCTATCATACCTATTTTAAGCTGATAGGATGGTTGAAGTTTTTTAGCATCAAATAACATCGAACAATTTACAATCCCTTCAGTTTTATCAGCTAACAATTTAAGATTAGTATAATGTGTAGTAACTATGCCAAATGCCTTTTTAGTGTTTATCTCTTCTAATGAAGCCTCAGCAATTGCCCCACCTACTTGTGGTTCAGTGCCTGCACCTAATTCATCAATTAAAAACAAAGTCTGTTTAGTGGCATTATTAATAAAGAATTTGATATTCAGCAAATGAGAGCTGTAAGTGCTAAGGTCATTTTCTATTGATTGCTCATCGCCAATGTCTATGAATAAGTTTTTAAATATTCCTGCTTCCGAATTCTCAGACATCGGAACGAGCAAACCGCATTGAATCATATATTGCAATAAGCCTGCCGTCTTCAGCAATACTGACTTGCCGCCTGCATTCGGACCTGAGATAAGAAGAATTCTTTGCTTTTTATTCAGCGTAATATCATTTGCTACAACTTCTTTCGTTTGTAGTTTGGTGATTGTAGTTTGTAATTTAGAATTTTGTATATTTGAATCTTTTGTCTTGATACTTGTGTCTTGTGTCTTGTGTCTCCTTTTATGAGATAAATACAACAAAGGATGCTTTACTTTTACCCAGTTTATTATAGTATCATTTTGTAGTTTGGGTTTTAGACTTTCTGTTTCAATAGCAAATTTAGCTTTTGCCCTGATAAAATCCAGTATTCCCAGAAAATGATAACAGTTTATTAGGCTTTCAATCTGGGGTCTGAGGAAATCTGTGAAATCCTTTAAAATCTTAATTATCTCACGTCTTTCTTCGAATTCGAGATTTCTAATATCATTATTCAGTTCAATTATTTCATCTGGTTCAATGAAAACTGTTTGTCCGCTTGCTGATTCATCCTGTATAATTCCTTTCAGTTTTCTTTTATTTGAAGCATTAACAGGGATTACAGTTCTTCCATTCCTTATTGTAACAGATTCATTTTCCGGCACCAAACCCTGCTTTTTCAGGTTGTTGAAGTATTGATTAATTCTTTTTTCAACATTGGCTTGCCTTGACAATAGCTCTTTCCTGATGGTCTGTAATTCGGCTGAAGCAGTATCTTTTATCTTCCCTTTATCATCAATTATTTTATCTATTCTGCTTAATACCTGCTTTTCAACTGCAACATTTTTAATAAGTTCATTTAAAAAAGGATACTTGTTTCTATCAAGTTTTTCAATAACATTGATACATTCAGAAATAGTGTTGAGAGATGTCTTAATATCAAATAATGCCTGTAGTTCAATGTATGTTCCCGCTACATTCAATCTTGCAAGCTCAGGTGTTAGATCAAAATAATCCTGTTCAGGAAATCTTCCGTCCATCATTATAACCTGCTTCAATTCCTCTGCCTGGCTTAAAAGTTTATTAATAAGTTCATAATTATCACTAAAATGGATTTTATCAACATACTTTTTTCCCAGAGTACTTAAACAATTTTCTTTAAGTATTCCCCTAATGATATCAAAACCAACTTTATTTTCGAAATTCTTCGGATAAATCATATTCAATATTATAATATAATAAAATACAAAGTTACATGAAATTTAAAGAGGAACATTATAAATAGGTTGTAATTAACTGACATTTGGAATGTTCCTTTATATATTTAACAAAATTTAAGGTATCTGTTTGGTTGATATGTATTCTTTTTTATATTATTTTTGTATTTTATATTTGTAGTATTTCAGGATAGATTGATAAAAATTTTTACTGATAACTTTCAAATGGAAAAATATACATACCTGGGTAATGCCGATTTATCTGTTATAGAGGATTATTATAACAGGTTTAAAGAGAATCCTGAGAGCGTTGATTATGGCTGGAGAAGGTTTTTTGAGGGGTATGAATTCTCACTACAAACTTCCAATCTCCAGCTTCCAATCTCCAGCTTCCAGCTTCCAACTCCCAACTCCCAACTCCCAACTGAATTTAAAGTTGTGAATCTGATAATAGCTTATAGGCAGAGAGGTCATCTTTTTACAAAAACAAATCCTGTAAGAATAAGAAGGCAATATTCACCAACTTTAGATATAGAGAATTTTGGTTTGACAAAAGAAGACTTGCAGATTAAATTTGATGCAGGAAACCTGATAGGTATTGGCAATGCTACTTTGGAGAGAATAATTGAGCATCTTCAAAAGACATATTGCCTCTCAATAGGGGTTGAATATACTTTTATTAGAACTCCTGAAATTGTTGAGTGGTTACGTTCGAAAATGGAATCATCTCAGAATACACCTGATTTTAATATTGAGGAGAAGAAACTTATACTTGATAAGCTTAATAGGGCAGTGGTATTCGAGGAGTTTCTACATACAAAATTTATTGGACAAAAGACCTTTTCCCTCCAGGGAGGTGAGTCTCTGATACCTGCTCTTGATTCGGTTATTGAGAAAGGAGCTGAGCTTGGCATTGAAGAGTTTGTGATTGGTATGGCACACAGGGGCAGGCTTAATGTGCTGGCAAATATACTTGATAAGCCTCTTGAGGAGATTATGAGTGAATTTCGGGAACTTGATTATTCTGACCCTGATATATTAGGTGATGTGAAATATCACTTAGGTTATACAAATAAAATTAAAAGAGAAAGAGGTAAAGATATCTATATAACTATTGCAGCTAATCCATCTCATCTGGAAGCCGTAAATCCCGTAGTAGAGGGTATTGCCAGAGCCAAGACTGAAATTGACTATAAGGGTGATTTTAGTAGAGTGTCTCCAATTCTGATACATGGGGATTCTTCGATAGCAGGGCAGGGGATAGTATATGAGACACTACAATTGTCGCAACTGGAAGGTTATAAGACTGGTGGGACAATCCATATTGTAATAAACAATCAGCTTGGCTTTACAACCAATTACCTTGATTCCCGCTCAAGCACTTATTGTACAGATGTTGGTAAGATATTAAATGTACCTGTTTTTCATGTAAATGGAGATGACACAGAAGCTGTGGTTTATACAATAAAACTGGCTATGGAATTCAGGCAAAGATTTCACAGGGATATATTTATTGATTTGCTTGGCTATAGGCGCTGGGGGCATAATGAAGCAGATGAACCCCGTTTTACACAGCCGGTGCTTTATAAGAGCATAGAGAAACATCCGAATGTTAGAGATATTTATATTGAGGAATTACTACTCCAAAATGTTATTGATAAAGATTATGGTGAAAAGATAATAAAAGATTACAGAAAAATACTTGATGAAAAGCTTTCCGAGTCGAAGCTGATAAAAAAGGAAAATATAACCTCATTTATTAAAAGAAAAAATGTGAAGGAGGTTGGACTTTGTAAAACAGGTATTACTAAAGGAATATATGACAAAGTTTCAAAGACACTGACTGAGCTCCCTGCTGAAAAGAAATTTTTTGATAAAATTATCAAGATTATTAATGCAAGGAAAGATGCACTGGAGACAGGGGAGAAGCTTGACTGGGCTTTATGTGAGCTCCTCGCATATGGCTCGCTTGTATGCGATGGATATCCTGTAAGGATAAGTGGACAGGACAGCTTAAGAGGGACTTTCTCGCATAGACATGCAGCTTTATATATAGAAGATTCGGAAGAAGTTTATATTCCGTTAAAGAACATTAATCCTGAACAATCTTCATTTAATATTTATAATTCGCCCCTGTCGGAATTCGGAGTGCTTGGCTTTGAATACGGCTTTTCATTGTCTGCTTCTAATCATTTGAACATATGGGAGGCGCAATACGGTGATTTCAACAATGGTGCTCAAACAATAATTGATGAGTATATTGTTAGTGCAGAAGAGAAATGGAATGTTACTAATGATATAGTTTTATTTCTCCCGCATGGTTATGAGGCACAGGGACCTGACCACTCAAGCGGTAGAATGGAACGTTTTCTGAGTTTATGTGCAGAGAATAATATTATTATTGCTAATTGCTCAACACCCGCAAATTTGTTTCATTTGCTGAGAAGACATAAGCTGCATAACATCAGGAAACCATTAGTTATTTTCACTCCAAAAAGCCTGTTAAGACATCCAAAATGTGTGTCAACTAAAGAAGAATTAATAAAAGGGAAATTTAAAAAAATATTAGAAAGCACTGGAATTAAAGAGGATAAGGTGTCTAAAGCAATACTTTGTTCTGGTAAAATATATTATGATTTGGAAGATGAAGCTTCAAAGAGAAATATAAAAGATATTGCTATTATTAGAATTGAACAGCTTTTTCCCTTCCCTGAACTGCAAATGAAAGAAATATTAAAAAAATACAATAAAGCAAAAAAATGGTTATGGGTTCAGGAAGAGCCTGAAAATATGGGCGCTTTGAATTATATAAAAAACCAAATTAATCTTCTAACTCCGAACTCCGAACTCCGAACTGAATATATAGGCAGACCTCCTTCAGGTTCACCTGCATCAGGCTCAAAGAAAATACACCAGTTGCAGCAAATAGAGCTCTTGAACAAAGCTTTTACTATTAACAATTAAATATCAACTACGAACTACGAACTATGAACTAATAACAAAATTATGATAATAGATATTAAGATTCCAAGTCCGGGAGAATCGGTTTCTGAAGTTCAGCTTGCAGAATGGTTGGTGCTGGATGGGGATGTGGTTGAAAAGGATGTTGAAATAGTTTTGATAGATTCGGATAAAGCATCTTTTGCTATTAGTGCTGAAGAAAGCGGACAATTAAAACAGCTTGCTAAAGCAGGAGATACTTTAAAGGTCGGGCAGATTATCGCACACATAGACACTTCAATAGTCCACAGTCCACAGTCGACAGTCAGCAGTCCACAAACAAAACCTAAGGATTCAGAACTCAGTTCTCACAACCATCGTATTTCTTCTGTTGCTAAAAGAATGATAACTGAATTAAACCTTAATGCTGATGAAATATTTTCAAATATAAAGAAAGATAAAATTACAAAAAAAGATATTAATGAATTTATTAAATCACCAAATCACCAAATCACCAAATTACCAAATCACAAAATCACAAAATTACCCAATTACCAAATTAGAGAGGCTGTCAGAGAAAAAATGAGCACTTTACGCTTAAAACTGTCTCAAAGACTTGTAGCTGTTAAGAATGAAACTGCTATGCTGACAACTTTTAATGAAGTCAACATGAGTGCAATTTTAAGCTTTAGGGATAAATATAAAGAACACCAATCTAAACTCCCAACTCCCAACTCCCAAATCCCAACTAAACTTGGTATGACCTCATTTTTTGCAAAGGCTTCTGCGGTAGCTCTTCAGGAATTCCCTATAGTTAATGCTATGATTGACGGTGATGAGATTGTTTATTATAAGTTTGTAGATTTGGGGATTGCTGTGAGCACTACCAAAGGTTTGATAGTGCCTGTTATCCGTAATGCTCATACTATGACCTTGACGGAAATTGAGCTAAAGATAGATGAGCTTGCTGAGAAGACACGTAATAACAGGATTTCACTTGATGAAATTACAGGGGGAACCTTCACAATTACAAATGGTGGTATATTCGGTTCTTTGCTATCGACTCCTATTCTCAATCCTCCTCAATCTGCGATTTTGGGAATGCACAATATTGTTGAAAGACCTATTGCAATGAATAGTAAAGTTGAAATAGCTCCTATGATGTTTGTTGCTATGTCTTATGACCATCGTCTGATTGATGGTAAAGATTCAGTCTCTTTTCTTGTTAGGATAAAGCACCTTTTAGAAAATCCTTTTGAGAAGCTAATTACCTCTGATGAATTTAGTTAATTCATCTAAATAACAATAAAAAGTAAAAAATAAA